>USHH01000138.1 GCA_900554345.1 uncultured Bacteroidales bacterium
GACTTCCGCGTCGTCGACTCCTACGCCGACAACCGCGCCGACATCACGGTGGCCGCCGAGCGCCTCCTCGCCCTCCAGACCCTCCTCAATGTGTAGTCAGACCTCTCACCCATATCCATCCACGCCATGCAGACCCTAAGTCCGGTACCTAAGGTGGCTCTCTCCGGCAACACGTTTCAGGACAGCTGCATCCCCGGCCTCGCGGCCCTTATCGTCACGCTGCTCGACGCCGGCATCGGCGTCGACATCCGCGCTCCATTCGCCGCCTATCTCCGCTCCCACGGCGTCGACATCTCCCGATGTGCCGCCGTCGAGGATCTCCCGCATACGGCCGGCGCCGTGATCAGCATCGGCGGCGACGGCACTTTCCTCCACTCCGCCGAATGGGCCGCCGACAGCGGCATCCCGGTGATGGGCATCAACACCGGACATCTCGGATTTCTCGCCTGCTACAGCCTCAACGACACCGCACGCCTGCTCGACGCCCTGCTCCGCGGGCGCGGTGTGGTGGAGCAGAGGATGCTCCTCCGGACGCAATGCCCGGCCCTCCCGGCCGATGTATGGCCCTATGCCCTCAACGAGGTGGCCCTCCTCAAGGAGGAGACGGCATCGATGATCGAGGTCTGCGCGCACGTCGACGGCAATTTCCTCGCCGACTACCGGGCCGACGGCCTCATAGTGGCCACCCCCACCGGGAGCACCGCCTACAGTCTGAGCGCCGGAGGGCCCATACTCCAGCCCACACTGAGCTGCATGGCCCTCTCGCCGGTGGCGCCACATTCGCTCACGGTGCGCCCCCTCGTGGTGGAGGGTGGCTCCGAAGTGACACTCGTGGCGCGCTCGCGCACTCCCAACTGCCTGCTGAGTCTCGACGGCCGCTCGTTCCACATACCCTCGGGCACGGAAATAAGAATCCGCCGCGCGTCATTCTGCACGGCGGTGGTGTGTCATCACGACGAGAACTTCATCTCCATCCTGCGCGACAAGCTCCTCTGGGACCGCCACTGAACCCCTCAATCGACCGGCACGGTGCGGAACTCCATGTTGCGGAAGTCGATCGACATCCCGTAGCGGCACAGGAAATCGACGCCTAAGGCGCCGTCGATGCGCTGCCCCGTGAGCATGATCACGGTCTCTATGGCGTTGGTCATCTCCATCACCCCATACTCTCCGCTGTAGACGGTGCCTCCGAGCGCTATCTCGCCCGCCACCATGAATATCCTCTGCGGCTCCCCGTTCATGCCCAGCATGTAGTCGTGCTGCCCCAGCTGCCGGAAGCTGCTGCGGTTTTTCTCGTAGGCCTCCTTGATGAGCACGTTGTAGGATGCCCCCGTGTCGATCAGGAAACACAGCGCGCCGTCGTCGGTGGTCACCAACGGCATCTTCGCTTTCTTCACCCATTTTTCTATAGAGATATTCACAACCTTGATTTTAGTTAAAGCGCCTTATTATATGTAAAACGCTCCCCGTTGTGAAAAAGATTTCATTCCCGCCTAAATAATGCAAGGGGATCACCAGAGGTCGCGGACCGGCATGTCGGCGGCGTAGCGTGCGCGCAGGCGCTCCATGAAGGCGGCGAAGGAGCGGGCGAAGGTGTCGCCGTTCCACACGCCGGAGTTGGTGATCATCACCCAGCACTGCCCGTCGGGAGTATATTCCACCAGCGCGCGCGTGGAGTTGAGCGTGCCGGTGCGCACCCATTTGCCGTCTTTGTCGATGCGCGCCCAGCCGCGGCTGACGTTCTCCTTCTCGTCATATTCCGTCAGGGCGCGTATGCTCCCCTCGGAGAGGATGTCCTTCACTCCGGGATCTCCGTCGATGGCGCTTACGAGGCGCGCCAGGTCGGCCGCCGAGGCCACCCATCCGCCGGCTCCGAGCAGCCCCGTGTAGTCGCTGGCGCCATACACGGCCGACACCATGCGGCCGCTGCCGGTGTATTCCGGCTTCAGCTCGTCGTCGGTGGGATAATACCTCACCTCGCCCGGATGGCGCTGCGCGTAATAGTTGGTGGCGGGGCGGAAGTTGCACGCCCCGGCCGGCTGGAGCACCTCCTTCTGCACGAAGTCCCAGTAGCTCATCCCCGACACCTTCTCTATCACCTTTGAGAGGAGCATGTAGCCGAAATTGCTGTAGCGGCGTGTGCGTCCCGGCTCCCCGCCGAGCCCGCGCGAGAGCACTATCCTTATGAGCTCCTCGCTCGAGGGGGCGTGGTCGAGCCCCTTGGCCTTCATGATCTCCACTGTGTTGAACATCGGGTCGCCGCCGCGGTTGGAGAAGCCCCCGCGATGCTGCAGCAGGTTGTCGACGGTCACCTCCGCCAGGCGGGGATTGCGCATGGCGGCGGTGTAGGAGGTGTCGCTGAGCACGCCGTCGGGGCCGAACACCTTTGTGTCGAGGGTGAGATGGCCGCGCTCCACGAGCTTCATCACGGCCACGGCGGTGACAAGCTTGGAGGCCGAGGCCATCCTCATGATGGAGTTGGCCTCCATGGGCTGCCGGCTCTCCTCGTCGGCCCAGCCGTAGCCTTTCGCGTAAAGCAGCGAGTCATGGCGCACCACGGCCAGCGACATCCCCTTGATGCTCCATTTCCCCATGAAGCGCTCAATGTCGGCGTCCATGCCCGCGAGCTGCGGCAGGGCGCTCATCGAGTTGCGGAGGGTGTCGCTCCAGGCATGCGCCGTATGGGCCTCGGCCACCTCCTCCGTCTGCTGCGGCCGCTTCACGAGCAGGCTGATCGCCGTGAACGCGACTACCGACACCACGATCACAAGGATGGTGCCTCTCTTTATGTCTTTTCTCTTCATTATAGCCGGATCGAATAGCGCTGCAAAATTAATACAAAAAAACAACATGAGGAATTCTCACGAACTCCTCATGTGGCAGTACAAAATTAATTCTACTAAAATTACACCTATGAAAAAAATTATCTCAATATATTACACTATTATGAAACATTCTTTCACGTCTGCGATAGTAGGTGGGCTCGTCAGAGCTGCGGGCCTGCGGCCACGAGCTCCTTGCCGGCGGGGTTGGTCTCGAACTTCTTGAAGTTCTCGATAAACATACCGGCGAGCTTGCGTGCCTTCTCGTCCCATTCGGCGGGGTTGGCGTATGTGTCGCGCGGGTCGAGGATCTTGGTGTCGACGCCCGGGAGCTCCGTGGGGATCACGAAGTTGAAGTAGGGAAGCACCTTTGTCGGAGCCTTGTCGATGTCGCCGTTGAGGATATCGTCGATGATGCCGCGGGTGTCGCGTATGGAGATACGCTTGCCGGTGCCGTTCCAGCCGGTGTTGACCAGATATGCCTTGGCGCCGCTGAGCTTCATCTTCTTCACGAGCTCCTCCGCGTATTTCGTGGGATGGAGCGAGAGGAAGGCCTGGCCGAAGCATGCCGAGAATGTGGGCGTGGGCTCCGTGATGCCGCGCTCTGTGCCGGCGAGCTTGGCGGTGAAGCCGGAGAGGAAGTAGTATTTGGCCTGCTCATGGTCGAGGATGGCCACAGGAGGAAGCACGCCGAAGGCGTCGGCCGAAAGGAAGATGACCCTCTTGGCGGCCGGGCCCTTGGAGACGGGCTTCACGATGTTCTTGATATGATAGATGGGGTAGCTGACGCGGGTGTTCTCCGTCACGCTCTTGTCGGCGAAGTCGCACTTGCCGTCGGGGCTGCGGAATTCCACGGTCACGTTCTCCAGCAGCGCGTCGCGTGTGATGGCGTTGTAGATGTCGGGCTCGCTCTCCTTGTCGAGGTTGATCACCTTGGCGTAGCAGCCGCCCTCGTAGTTGAAGACGCCGTCGTCGTCCCATCCGTGCTCGTCGTCGCCGATGAGCAGACGCTTCGGGTCGGTGGAGAGGGTGGTCTTGCCGGTGCCGGAGAGGCCGAAGAATACGGCTGTGTTCTTGCCCTCCAGGTCGGTGTTGGCCGAGCAGTGCATCGAGGCGATGCCGCGCAGCGGGTTGAAATAGTTCATCATCGAGAAGAGGCCCTTCTTCATCTCGCCGCCATACCAGGTGTTGATGATCACCTGCTCGCGCTGCTTGATGTTGAATGCCACCACGGTCTCGGAGTGGAGGCCGAGCTCCTTATAGTTCTCGCATTTGGCCTTCGATGCGTTGAAGACCACGAAGTCGGGCTTGAAGTCGGCGAGCTCCTCCTTGGTGGGACGGATGAACATGTTGGTGACGAAGTGGGCCTGCCATGCCACTTCCATGATGAAGCGCACGTTGAGCCTTGTGGCCTCGTTGGCGCCGCAGTAGCAGTCTACCACGTAGAGGGCCTTGTCGGAGAGCTCCTTCACGGCTTTCTCGCGGAGATGGTCCCACACCTCGGTGGTGATCGGCTTGTTGTCGTTCTTGTATTCGTCGGTGGTCCACCATACGGTGTCTTCCGTCACTTCGTCCTTCACGAGGTATTTGTCTTTGGGGCTGCGGCCGGTGTAGACGCCTGTGAAGACGTCGACGGCGCCGAGGTCGGTGAGGATGCCCTTCTCGTAGCCTTCAAGCGCGGGATTCACCTCATCGTTGTAGAGGTCTTCGTATGAAGGATTGTGATAGATCTTCTTCACATCCTTGATGCCATACTGCGAAAGATTTAACTCTGCCATAATTATTGGGTTGCTTTTTAATAATGAATTTGGTTTACCTTAAAACAGGCCGCACCGGCATCCATGGGCGCCGGCCGCCTTCCTGTAGAACAATTCGGCATTGTTTTCGATTGCAAATTTAGTTATTTTATTCCGAATTAACATTTTGTATTGTGGAAATATTTCTTTATTAAGTGTTAAAAATTGCAAACGTACCCTGTTATGCCGTTTTCCCGGCCCCGCGTCCTCTGCTTCATCGCATCATATTTGTTTTTTTTAACACTGACCCCTTGGGCGTTTTGTTCTTTTTTCCTAATTTTGCCTCCGCTTGCGGGCAGCCCTGCCGCCCACGGCATCACAAACCCAAAAACAACATAAAGCAAATCTATATGAAAAAATTTCTACTTTCAGCAGCCGCGCTCCTCTTCACTCTCGGAGCCAGCGCACAGGCATTCACAGTGACCGCCAACGGCAATCCCGTCGAAAACGGCGCCACTGTATATTGCGACCATTTCAATTCGGATATGGAGCAGATAGAGCCGGAAGTGATGGTTACCCCTAATGATGACTGCACTCTCTACGTGGACCTCTACAATACGGGAGAGACCAACGTCCAGATGTGCTTCCCCATGAACTGTCAGTTTGTGAAGCCTGGCAATACACTCAGCGTAAACGGAGACCTGACTGCCGGTGTGGCCAGAAACCTTATGATTGACGCAATGACGATGGGCGTTGATCCTTTTGACGCCTCCTGCGAGATTACGATGTATCTCGATGGCGACGAGGACAACACTTTCGAGTTCACCCTCAACATGCACTACGACAGCTCTTCCGTTGACGAGATCGGTGCTGCCGACAATGCTCCCGCCGTCTACTACAATCTCCAGGGCGTTGAGGTAGCCAATCCCGAGAACGGCGTCTTCATCCGCCGACAGGGCAACAAGGTGACTAAGGTGGCTCTCTAAGCCTCCCCCTCATCCCGGCCAATCCCACAATACCACCGCGGCCGCATCTCCTTCAGATGCGGCCGCGACGTTATGTGATAGTTTTGATTTTCAGCACAGTCTTTAATTACTCATATTTCTATATTGTCTTAGTCTCAGTCTATTGTGGGATATAGCTTACATGAAGTGGAAGCGCTTGAGCCCTTCGAGCAGGCGAACGAATTTGCGAAGCCCCCGGTTGAATGATGTGCGTCTGTTTTTCATAATCCTGTTCCTGTTTTTATATTTGCGTCATTATTTATCTTTCTGCTATATCAACAACGCCGATGCCCCGGAGGTTGCACCCTCTCCCCCATTTTTGCATTTATTCACAAAGCCCATCAAATCACCATACCCTACAAGCCATTGCTGACTGAATAGATAAGAAATCGGCGCCTGCCCGGATGGCAGACGCCGTGATGGGTGTTGCTGACGCGTGGCCTCCTTTATTTTGCGGGAGCCGGAGTCGCGGCAGGAGCGGCGGCCGGTGCTGCTGCGGGAGCGGCCAGAGGAGGCCATTGGTTCCGTGGGCGTATTTCCCACCGATGCGCCGGATGGGGAGGGTGAGCCGGAGATCGGCTA
>USHH01000139.1 GCA_900554345.1 uncultured Bacteroidales bacterium
CTGCCGCAGATGGAGAGGCTGCCGGAGTTTTTCGCCCATGTGTCGTATCCCCGCGAGGGGATGCTCTATAGCATCAACTTCGGCGACAGCCACAAGAACGTGACGGGCGAGAGCTCACTGCTGCTCGCCTACGAGATGGGAGTGGAAGACCCCGTCACACTCTGGTATGCCTCCCAGGTGGAGCCGGGGCAGCACCGCGAGGGTTTCCCGCGCCACTATCCAATGGGATTCCTCTACACCCCCGACCTCAGCGATGCGCCGCCCACTCCCCCACTCCCCACGTCTAAGATATGGGAAGACTTCGGATGGGCCACCATGCGAGACTCCTGGGAGAAAGACGCCACCATGCTCGCCGTGAAAAGCGGCACCACCTGGAACCACTCCCACGCCGACGCCAACTCCATGATACTCTTCCACAAGGGTGTCGACATCATAAAAGACGCCGGCAACTGCAGCTACGGCAAGCCTGAATACCGCAACTACTTCTTCCAGAGCGAGGCCCACAACGTGGTGAGGTTCAACGGCCAGGGACAGCCACGCTACCAGCAGTATCACGGCACGCCGCTTCCAGGCTCGCTCCACTACCTGCTCGACGGCCTCGGAGTGAAATATGTGCTCGCCGACGGCACCGGCCCGATGTCGCACCTGCTCGACCGCAATCTGCGCAGCTTCCTCTGGATCGGCGATATAATCCTCGTGGTCGACGACCTCCACTCCCACGAGCCCGGGGAGTGGGAATGGCTCTGGCATCCCGGTGGCACCGCATCGAAGCAGGGCGGCGACCTTGTAGTGACGGAGGGCGACGCATCGGTGGTGATCAGGCCCCTCTATCCCCACCCGCTCGCACCCAGCAATTTCGTGCACGACTATCCCGAGATGCTCTACTGGGAGGAGACCGAGGCGCCCCACGAGTCGATGCAGAAGACAGAGAAATACTGGACCTTCCACCTTCCAGCCGTCACCGACCGCGTGAAGGGGGTCACCGCCATCATCCTCAAGGACTCCGCTGCACAGAAGGAGCTGCCGCTCATTAAGCGCACCGAGGGGAAGAACTGGATAGAACTCCACATCGAGGAGGGCGACACCGTCACCGACGTCTACATCAACCAGCTCGCCGACGGACGCCTCATGCACCTCAACTCCTGGATCGACGCCGACGGATGGACCACCGACGCCTACATGCTTGCCGTCAGCTATCCCATAGGGGGAGATCCGGCCGATCCGGAGAGGATATTCATCAACTACGGGAGCTCGCTGCGGCGCGGCGACAACGTCTGGTTCTCCTCTCTGTCGAAGCTGAACGCCATCTACAACCCGGGAGCGGCCGACATGGAGCTGGAGGTGAACGGCCAGCCCCGCATCAACCTGACACTCAAGGGCGAGCCAAAGGCGCTCACCGTCAACGGCAAGCCATACACCACGACCGCCAGAGACGGAAGAGTGACTATAAAAATCCACGACAAACAGTAACATGAGAGCCACAGCACTGATAATCACGACCCTGCTCACCGCATGGGCCACAGCCGACGCCTTCGTTTCGGAAGTGTGGGTCGCCGACTGCGGCGACGGCACCTACGCCAACCCGGTGATCAACGCCGACTACAGCGACCCCGACGCCATCCGCGTGGGCGACGACTACTACATGACGGCATCAAGCTTCAGCCAGGCGCCGGGGCTGCCGATACTCTACTCGCGCGACCTGGTGAACTGGGAGATCGTCAACAACGCCCTCGCGCGACTCGTGCCCGAGGACTTCTACGCTATTCCACGCCACGGCAAAGGAGTGTGGGCCCCCTCCATACGCCACCACAACGGGGAATACTACATCTTCTGGGGCGACCCCGACTTCGGAGTATATATGGTGAAGACCGACGACCCTCTGGGGCGCTGGTCGGAGCCGACACTGGTGTGGGTCGGGAAAGGAATCATCGACCCGGTGCCGCTCTGGGACGACGACGGAAAAGCATATCTGGTGAACGCCTGGGCTGCCAGCCGCGCCGGCCTTAACGGCATCATCACCATGACGGAGATGCGCCCCGACGGCACCGGGATGCTCGGCACCCCGACGATAGTCTACGACGGCAACGCCGAGGGTAACCACACAGTAGAGGGGCCTAAGCTCTATAAGCGCGACGGATGGTATTACATCCTCGCCCCGGCCGGAGGCGTTGAACACGGATGGCAGCTCGCCCTCCGCTCCCGGGCACCCTTCGGGCCTTACGAGAGCAAGACCGTAATGGCGCAGGGCAACAGCGACATCAACGGGCCGCATCAGGGAGCGCTGGTCGACACTCCCGACGGACGGTCGTGGTTCCTTCACTTCCAGGACAAAGGAATCATCGGGAGGGTTACCCATCTCAACCCGGTGGAATGGAAAGACGGATGGCCCGTGATGGGACGCGGAGGAGAGCCGGTGGCCTCATACGTGAAACCCGTGGCCACCACCGAGATCAAGACACCGCAGGACTCCGACGACTTCAACTCCCCCCGCCTCGGCCACCAGTGGAGCTGGAGCGCCAACTACCAGCCGCTCTTCGGCCTCCCCTCATCCGACGGCTACCTGAGAGTCTACGGCCACACCTTGAGCGAGGACTTCGCCAACCTCTGGGAAGTGCCCAATATCCTGACCCAGAGGTTCCCCTCCGACTCCTTCACCGCCACCGCGAAGATAAAGGTGTCGGCACGCAGCGCGGGGCAGCAGTCGGGGCTCGTGGTGTTCGGCCACGACTACGAGCGCCTCACCGCCGACTTCACCGGCCAGGAGTTCGCCCTGAAACTCGTCACCTGCAGGGAGGCCGAGAGCGGCGCCACCGAGACAGTGGAGCCGATATGCGTGATCAAGGCACGCGAATATCCCGCCGGACTGCGCCCCAACTATGAATGCGACGTGTGGATGCGCGTCAAGGTGGAGCCGACAGGCGAATGCACCTTCTACTACAGCCTCGACGGAAAGACGTATCACAAGGCGGGGAGCCCCTTCCAGGCACGCCAGGGGAAGTGGGTCGGCGCGAGGATTGGGTTCTTCTCCATCCAGCCTTTCGGCACGCCCGACCGGGGATGGGTGGACATCGACGAAATCACCTTTACAAAATAGACTGAAATGAACAAACTGCTATACATAGCGATAGCGCTGCTCGCGCTCATCATTCCGACACACACGTCAGCCGCTACCGACACCCAAGAGGAGCTGGCTCGGTGTGACGCCAAGATACATAAGGCTCTGAAAAGCCTCGGCGCCACCGACGGTAAAGCCGACTACTCTATGATGCCACGCAACATCGAGGGCGACGCCACGACGTGGCACTGCCGCCCGGCCACTCCAGAGGAATGGTGTAGCGGCTTCTGGGCCCGGCTCCTGGGGATGGACTATGCCGCCACCGGCGACGAGAAAGTCAGACGCCAGGCCGAACGCTACACGGCGGCGCTGAAGCCGATTCTCGAGCGCCCAGTGTATGACCATGACCTCGGCTTCCTCTTCTTCTGCAGCTACGGCAAGGGCTACGAGGCCACGGGCGACGAGGCATACCGCGCCGTCATACTCCAGGCGTCCGACTCGCTGGCCACGCTCTTCAATCCGACCGTGGGCACACTGCTCGCATGGCCCCGCCACGTGAAGGACTTCGGCGGCCACAACACCATCATGGACACCATGATGAACCTCGAGATGCTCTTCTGGGCGGCGCGCCACGGCGGCGACCCGGCTCTGCGCGACATCGCCGTGCGCCACGCGGAGACCACCATGCGCCATCACTTCCGCCCCGACGCCACCTGCTACCACGTGGCCGTCTACGACACCGTGACCGGCGACTTCCTGCGCGGCTGCACCCACCAGGGTTACAGCGACAGCAGCGTGTGGGCGCGCGGGCAGGCATGGGCCGTCTACGGCTATACGGCCTGCTACCGTTACACGGGCGACAAACGCTACCTCGACCATGCGCGGAAGGTGGCCGGTTTCATGCTCGACGACAAGAACATGCCCGCCGACCTGGTTCCCTACTGGGACTACGATGCGCCGAACATTCCCAATGAACCGCGCGACGTCTCGACGGCGGCCATCATCGCTTCGGCGTTCTACGAAATGTACACCTATACGGGGGACGGGCTGTATAAGCAGAAGGCCGACCGGATCGTCGAGTCGCTCTCGTCGCCGGCCTACCGCGCTCCGGTGGGCGGCAACGGCGGGTTCCTGCTGATGCACTCCGTGGGCAGCATCCCGCACGGCAGCAATATCGACGTGCCGCTGAACTACGCAGATTACTATTTCCTTGAGGCACTGATCCGCAAGGGCCGCTTGGAGGCGGGCGAACCTTTGTTTTAAACCGGATGCCCATGTATAAACTGTTGTTTCTCGCCGCTGCGTCGGTGTGGTCGTGGGCCGCACCGGCGCAGTCGGTGCGGGAGGTCGCCGATGCGCGGATTCTTTCGTTCGAGGAGTCTGCGGCGCCTTTCACGGCGTCGGAAGGCTCGTCGCTGTCCGTCTCGGGCGACCATTACAAGCACGGCGCGCACGCGCTCCGCTGGCAATGGTCGCGGGCGGGCGCCCGGGTGCGCATCGAATCCCCGGTGGGTTATCTGTCGGAAAATCCCAATCCCAGGGAGACCTCCGTTTCGACCTTCGTGTTCTGGGTCTACGCCCCGAAGGCGCTCGACGGGAAACTGCGTTTCGAGTTCCGCAAGGAGGGGCGCACCTGCGCGTGGTTCGACTACGGACTGGAGTTCACCGGCTGGCGCGGGGCATGGGTGGCTTTCGACCGCGACATGCAGGGCCGGCCCGAGGAGGGGATGGACGAGCTGGTCGTCACGGCGGAGGGCGTCGAACGGGGCGAGTTGTATTTCGACCACCTGATTCTCTCCTCGTTTCAGGACGTGCGGCACCATACGGCCGATTTCCAGGCGCCGTTCATCAACGCCGCGACCACGAGCCACTGGCTCACGCTGCTGCAATCGTGGCGCAATCCGATGCCCGCACTCCCCGCCGCGGTCGGTGAGGGGGAGCGGCGCGATATGGCGACCGTCGAACGGCGTCTGCGCGAACTGCTGCTCGAAGGCCGGAAGCCGATGGCGATGAAGACCCTGCGCAAACGCTTCGACGCATACGGCATTGCGGAAAATCCCGACGGGACGCTTCGGGGCAAGCCGATCTGGTTCGTGCGCTATGCCGAGACCTATATCAATCTGGGCCATCCCGATGTCGGCAAACTGTTCAACGACAACGGCCAGACGCTGCGCAAATACAACGACTTCCTGTTCCAGGTCGCCGTGGCCCACGATGCCGCTGCGGACGCCGCCGAGCGGGCGGAGCTGGAGCGGATGTATGTGCTGCTGACGCGGCATCTTCTGGATCAGGGCTTCGCCGCGGGAAGTGCGCAGGGAACCCTGCACCACCTGGGGTACAGCATGCGCAATTTTTACACGGCTCCCGTCATCATGCGCGACGTGCTGCGTCGCGCCGGGCTGGAACACGACGTGCAGCAGGCTATGGAGTGGTTTTCGGGCGTGGGCGAGGTGAAACTTCCGCCGGCGGAGCCGGGGATGGACATCGACGCGTTCAACACCTCGCTCGTCGGCCGTCTGGCGAGCATCGTGATGCTCCCGGACACCCCGGTGAAAGCGGCCTGGCTGGAGGCGTTCTCCCGCTGGGTCGACAACGGATATAAGGTCACCGAGGGGACCGGGCCCTGCTTCAAGAGCGACGGCACGGTCTTCCACCACCGGCGTCACTACCCGGCCTATGCCGTGGACGGGTTCAGCGGCGGGGCCGTGAATGCCGTGTGGCTGTTGTCGAAGACGCAGTTCGCGGTGAGCGCCGAAAGCCATGCCGTTCTGAAACGCGCGCTGCTCGAAATGCGCTTCTACTGCAATCTGCGGTCGTTTCCGCTGGCCCTTTCGGGCCGTCATCCCGACGGCCGCGGCGAACTGGTCCCGTGGCATTATGCCCGGCTGGCCGTCGCGGGTACGCCCGACGGCCGCGGGGAGATCGACCCGGAGCTGGCCGCCGCCTACCTGCGTGTGGCCCAAGGGAAAGACGCTTATACGCGGCTGTTCGCCGAAAAGGGCTTCGCTCCCGAACCTTCGCCTGCGGGGAACCGCGTCTACGGCTACAATGCCTCGGTGTCGCACCGGCGCGCCGACTGGCTGGTGACC
>USHH01000140.1 GCA_900554345.1 uncultured Bacteroidales bacterium
GACGCTGTTCCACGCGCACGCGGGTCAGAGCCCGGAACGCGCCTTCGCGGATGTGCACCAGCAGTTCCTGGAACATGTTGAAGCCTTCGCGCTTGTATTCCAGCTTCGGATCGCGCTGGCCGTAACCGCGCAGGCCGATGCCGTCGCGCAGGAAGTCCATATTGCGGAGGTGTTCCTTCCAGCAGCGGTCCAGTTCTTCCAGCAGGAAGTAGCGCAGCAGGTCGCCGTAGAGCGGCCCGGCCTCTTCCTTCAACTGGGTCAGAATGGACTGCACCAGCTCCTGCGCCTCCTCGCGGGACGGCAGGGGCGCGTCGGCGGGCAGCACGCGGTCGATGTTCATCACGTCGGCCAAGCGCGCGCGGACGGGCTTTTCGTCCTCGGGGTCGCGGGCGGCCTTGGAAACCTCAATCCCGGCGTACATGTCGTCCAGCAGATCGGACAGATATTCGCTCAGAATGGGGTCCAGATCCGGCTCCCGCATGAGGTCGCGGCGCAGGCTGTAGATGACCGTACGCTGCTGGTTCATCACGTTGTCGTAGTCCAGCAGCGTCTTGCGGATTTCAAAGTGGGGTCCTTCCACGCGCTTCTGGGCGTTCTCGATGGTCTTGGTGAGCATCTTCGACTCGAGCATGTCGCCTTCCTGGAAACCGAGGCGGTCGAGGGTCTTCACTACGCGCTCGTTGGCGAAAAGGCGCATCACGGTGTCCTCGAAGCTGACGAAGAAGACGGAGCTGCCGGGGTCGCCCTGACGTCCGGCGCGGCCGCGGAGCTGACGGTCCACACGGCGCGACTCGTGGCGCTCGGTGCCTATGATGGCGAGGCCGCCGGCCTCCTTCACCTCCGGGGTGAGCTTGATGTCCGTGCCTCGTCCGGCCATGTTGGTGGCGATGGTGACGGTGCCTTTCTTACCGGCCTGGGCCACGATCTCGGCCTCCTTCTGGTGGAACTTGGCGTTGAGCACCTGATGGGGGATCTTGCGAAGCTGGAGCATCTTGGAGAGGAGCTCGGAGATCTCGACGGATGTGGTGCCCACGAGCACGGGGCGCCCTGCGTCGACCATATCCTGCACTTCCTGGATCACAGCCGCGTATTTCTCCTTCTTTGTGCGGTAGACGCGGTCTTTCTGGTCGTTGCGGATCACGGGACGGTTGGTGGGGATCTCCACTACCTCCAGCTTGTAGATATCATAGAACTCGCCGGCCTCGGTCATGGCCGTACCGGTCATGCCCGCCAGCTTGCGATACATCCTGAAGTAGTTCTGAAGGGTGATTGTGGCGTAGGTCTGCGTCGCGGCCTCCACCTTCACGCCCTCCTTGGCCTCGATGGCCTGATGGAGGCCGTCGCTGTAGCGGCGTCCCTCCATGATACGTCCGGTCTGCTCGTCGACGATCTTGATCTTGTTGTCGTCGATCACGTATTCCACATCCTTGTCGAAGAGGGTGTATGCCTTGAGCAGCTGGTTTACGGTGTGCACGCGCTCGGCCTTGACGGAGTAGTTCTGCAGGAGCTCGTCCTTGCGCGCGCGGTGCTCCTCGGGAGTGCCTTCCTCTGTCTCCACGGCCGAGAGCTGGGCCGCGATGTCGGGGAGCACGAAGAAGTCGGGGTCCTGCGTGGTGCCGGTCAGCACCTCGATGCCCTTGTCGGTGAGCTCTATGCTGTGGTTTTTCTCGTCGATCACGAAATAGAGGGGCTCCACGGCCTTCGGCATCTCTCGGTTGTTGTCGGCCATATACTTGGCTTCCACCTTGAGAAGGAGCTGCTTGATGCCCTCCTCGCTGAGGTAGCGTATGAGGGGCCCGTGCTTCGGGAGGCCCTTGTAGGCGCGGAAGAGGGCGAGGCCGCCTTCCTCGAGCAGCTGGTCGGCGGTGAGGGGTTTCTTCTTGTCGGTGCCCTTGTCGTAGCGGGCTATCTTCTCGGGGTCGCCGCTCTGTGCGGCCTCGATCATGGCCTTGGCGTCGAGCAGCAGTGACTGCGCGAGCTTCCGCTGCGCGTTGACCACCTTCTCTACGTTGGGCTTGAATTCGTTGAACATCTGGTCGTCGCCCTTTGGCACGGGGCCGGAGATGATGAGCGGGGTACGGGCGTCGTCGATGAGCACGGAGTCGACCTCGTCGACAATCGCGTAGTAGTGCTGGTCGCGCTGCACGAGGTCTTCGGTCTGGGTGGCCATGTTGTCGCGCAGGTAGTCGAAGCCGAACTCGTTGTTGGTGCCGAAAGTGATGTCGCAGCGGTATGCGTCGCGGCGCTGCTGGGAGTTTGGCTCCGTCTTGTCGATGCAGTCTACGGTGAGGCCGTGGAACTGGTATAGCGGCCCCATCCACTCGGAGTCACGCTTGGCGAGGTAGTCGTTGACGGTCACCACATGCACGCCCTCGCCCGTGAGTGCGTTGAGGAACACGGGGAGGGTGGCCACGAGTGTCTTTCCCTCGCCGGTGGCCATCTCGGCGATGTTGTTGGTGGCCTTGTCGCCCTGGAGGATTCCGTGGAGCACCATGCCGCCGATGAGCTGCACGTCGTAGTGCACCATGTCCCATGTCACCATGTTGCCGCCGGCCATCCAGGAATTGCGGTATACGGCCTTGTCGCCCTCGATGGTGACGAAGTCCTTGCCGGCGGCGGCGAGCTCGCGGTCGGCCCGGGTGGCCGTCACCTCGATGGTCTCGTTCTCCTTAAACCGGCGCGCCGTCTCCTTCACCACGGCGAAGACCTCGGGAAGGGCCTCGTCGAGCTTGCGCGCATACATCTTGAACATCTCCTCGCGCAGGTCGTCGATCTTGCGCCAGAGGGGCTCGCGCTTCTCATAGTCGAGGGTCTCGATCTCCTTGCGGATCTCGGCCATGCGCTGCTTGTAGTCGTTGCCCTCGCCGCGTATCGAGTCGCGTATCACGTCGATGCGGTGGCGAAGGTCGTCGTTGGATATTTCGGCTATCTCGGCGCTCACAGGGTTGATCTCTTTCTGAAGCCGCTGCCACAGGGGCCTGACGGCACGCTCGCTCTGGTCGCCGAATATTTTCTTTAGTACGTTGTTGAATCCCATTTCTTATGGAGTGGTGTTTTGATTTTTTACTGAGTCGGTTGTCTGAATTTCACGGAGAGAGGGCTTGACGCCGACCCGTTCGGGGCCCTGATGCGGAGTATGCCGCTGACCGTTGGGGCGAAAGCCGTGGCGTCGACCGGAGAGGCGACCTCCATGGCCTCCACATAAGGGGCCCAGATGAAGCCCGGGGTCAGGGCGGGTGAGAGACGAGTCTGTTTGCTTACCGTGGGGAAATGGAGGTCGTCGACCACGGCCCAGCCGGGCGCGAACTCCACGAATATATCGCCGGAGACCTTCGGGTCGAGGCTTCGGCGCAGGGCGACGAGCTCCGGAGAGCCACCCTCCAGCACGTCGCGCATGGTGTATGCCGTATTGACGCCGCTCATGCGGCAGAGGAAGTCGCGGCTCTCCCGGGCCAGCTCCTCGGTGTCGAGGCGCGCGGCCTCGATGGCGTCGCGGTCGAGGAAGAGCTCGTTGCCGATGAATGCCGAGACGTAGCTGCCGTTGCCGTGGCGGGCCGTCAGATAGGAGTTGAGCAGGCTCATGGCGCGCTTCATGGAGAAGTCGCCTCCGGGCAGACGGTATCTGGGGTCATCCGGCATCGCGTCGTCGAAATAGCCGGTGCCTGAGAGGAACACCACGACGTTGTCGCGCCCCACGTATTGGTCGAGGGCGTCGAAGAGGCGTCCGAGCTGGGCGTCGAGGCGCACGTATGTGTCGGCGAGTTCCGCCCTGTTGTCGTTGTCGCGCCCGTACTTATACGGGGCGGCCGTGTAGCCGATGTTGAGCATGTCCATCACGTCGCCGCGGCTGCCGAGATGCAGCTCCTTCAGATAGTCGATGGCGAGGTCGGTTGGCCAGCGGCGTGGAGCTGAACATCCGGTAGACGTCCTTGTCGCTGCGCGGGAAGGAATGGTTGAAGTCTACAAGGCGTTTCTGCGCCGGGAGGCCCGGATAGCTGGCCGCCGGGAGCATTGGTTTCCAGCGCATGTTGTCGATGCGCGAGGCCACGGAAGAGCCGTAGTTGCGGGTATTGATCACCTGCGGCACGTCCTTGTAGTAGGTGGTGGTGGCCCACTGTCCGGTGTTCTCGTTGAGCCAGAAGGCGGAGTTTCCGGCGTGGCCGGCCATGATTATGGCCTGCTGGGCGTCGGGGGCGATGGAGTATATCGCGTTGAAGCCCACGCCGTCGACGGCCACCTCGTCGGAGATGGTGGAGAGACGCAGGGAGGCGGGAGAGTATGTGTCGCTGGTGTAGTTGCCGATGCTTGCCGGGTCGTTGAGCACGGGGCGTGTCTGGCCGGCGGCGGGGTCGTAGACCCTGGAGCCTGTGACTCCGGATGCGGAGGGGTAGTTGCCGGTGAAGACCATGGCGGTGCCGCTGGCTATGTCGAGCCCGTCGACTCCGAAGTCCATGTCCTTGAGATAGACACCCTCGCGCATGAGCTTGCGGAACCCTTTCTCTCCGAAAAGGCCCTGCAGGTATTCTATGTAATCGGTGCGGAGCTGGTCAACGACGATTCCTACCACGAGGCGCGGCCTTGCGGGGCTTGCCTGAAGCACGGTTTGAAACCCGACGAGACTTATCAGCACCGATGTCACTAATCGGTTCATTTCTATTATAACTCTCTTTATACGCTATTATTGCGTAAGTTGCCGAAAGGATGAGGGCCGAGGCCATCCAGGGGAAGACGGCGGGGTCGGCGCTCTGGCGCTGCATTGGCCAGACGGCGAGCAGCACGGCGATCACGGCGATATTGTAGAATGCGACGGCCCTTGCCAGGGGCTGCGTCGCCCTCCGCCAGAGGCAGGCTCCGGCTATGAGCTGCAGTGGATTGAGCCAGATGGCGAGCATGTTGGGAGAGGTGGCCTCGTGGCTCGAGAAGAAGACGAGGAAGCACACCAGACACCCGGCGAGCCCCGTGAGGCAGAAGAAGAGGGAGTTCCACCACTTCACGATTCTGCGGCGCCACCACTCCGCGACCGCCACGGCCACGCTGACGGCGAGCACCAGGAGCGCCACGGCCATGGGGCCGCGGTGCCAGGGGGTGGGGGGCAGCTGCTGCGGGCCGCGCCCCTCCACTATCACATGCTCCTCCTTCACCATGGGGCGCCCGTCGGAGAAACGGGCGGTCTGCATCCTCTGCATCATCTCGAGGGGGACGAACATCTCGTCGCGCCCGGTGAGCTCATGGTCGAGCCCGGAGCCGAGCACGAGGTCGATGCCGAACTGATACCAGGGGTAATTCCTGTTGTATGCCCTCATCTCGCTGCGGTAGGTGCCGTAGGTGAGGCTGTCGCTGAATATCGGCCTCACATGAGTGGCCTCCTCGAGGCGGTCGATGATGCGTGTGGCGCAGTTGTCCCTGACGTAATTGTAGCGGTAGGTGCGCATGTCGGGGAGGCTCTCGCGCCGCAGCATGGCGCGCATCGCGGAGGCTTCCTGCGGGGTGAGGTTGAGCACCTGCTCCACCACGCGGCGACCGGTCTGAAGATATTCGGGGATGAAGAAGGTGAACGGGCATCCGCCCACCATGTAGTCGGTCTCCCCCTTCACGAAGCGGTAGACGAAATGAGGCCTGTTGAAGTCGAAGAGGCCGTAGTTCCACACGGAGTCGACGCCTCCCGCGGCCTGCACGCGGATGGCCGAGTGGCCGTAGAGCTCGTAGATCTCGCTTCCCGGCCAGCAGGTGATGATGCTTACGCGGAGCGAGGAGTCGGGGCGTGCGGCGGCGGCTGCCTCGGCGAGCGGGGCCGGAGTCGCCGCGGCGCGCGTGGAGGGCAGAAACCACAGCAGCGCCATGACGGCCAGAGCCGTCACGGCGCCAATGCGGCTGTATGTGTGTGGCGCTTTCAACAGGGGCTTAGAATTCGCAGTTGTTGGGGAAGCGCGGGAAGGGGATCACGTCGCGGATGTTCTGCATGCCGGTGACGAAGAGCACCAGACGCTCGAAGCCCAGACCGAAGCCCGCATGGCGGCAGGAACCGTAACGGCGCAGGTCGCAGTAGTACTTGTACTGTGCCGGATCCATCCCGAGCTCGCCGATGCGGCGCTCGAG
>USHH01000141.1 GCA_900554345.1 uncultured Bacteroidales bacterium
GGCCACACTCACCGGATGCCACGAGGCGCCCGACTACAGGAACACCCTCTACGGAAACCTCGACGCCCTATGGGACATCGTGGACCAGCGATACTGCTTCTTCGACCGCAAAGGACTCGACTGGGACTCCATAGGCGCCGTCTACCGCCGCAAGCTCGACAGCCTCCCCGAAAACGCCACGATCGTCGACTATTTCGACATCTGCTCCGGAATGCTCGACGAGCTGAAGGACGGACACGTCAACCTGATATCCTCCTTCAACACCAGCTACTACCGCAAGTGGTGGACCGACTATCCACAGGATTTCGACCTGCGTACGGTGCAGCAGTATTACCTCGACTTCGACTATCTCTCGACCTCCGGCATAAGCTACAAGATGCTCCCCGACAGCATCGGCTACATGTATTACCCCTCGTTCAGCTATCCCGTGGGCGAGCTGAACCTCGACTACATCCTGGCCGTGCTCCACAAGGCCAAGGGACTCATCATCGACATCCGCGACAACGGCGGCGGCGAGCTCACCAACATCAAGACCTTCGTGGAGCGCTTCATCGACCGGAAGGTCAACGGCGGCTACATCATGCACAAGACAGGGCCGGCCCATGATGCCTTCTCGGAGCCATACCCCATCGAATACAAGCCTTGCCCCGACTACCGCATACCCTACCGGGGACCAATCATACTTCTGACCAACCGCTCATGCTTCAGCGCCGCCAACGCCTTCACGGCGGTGATGAAATCATTGCCCAATGTGGCTGTGGTAGGTGCGCGTACAGGAGGCGGTGGCGGACTCCCCTTCTCGTCGGAGCTTCCCAACGGCTGGGCCGTGCGGTTCTCGGCATGCCCGCTGCTCGACCCGGAAGGCAAGAGCACCGAGGAAGGCATCGACCCGACGCCCGGGGGCGAGGTGCATGCCCCCGCCGAGGAGCTGGCCGCCGGCAATGACGCCATACTCGATTTCGCCATAGCCGTGATGCTCAGGATCCAGCAGGACTCCACACGTGCCGGCTCCGCAAAAATCAAAGACCTTGTCGGAGCCATGGGTGCCGACAGGGTCTCGATATCGTCTAAACATTGAAACGGCGCCACTCACGTGTCGGCGCCGCGCCGGAAGAGGTCACTCCCCGGCGTAGGAAAGCACTGTCGGGCTCTCCACATCCACGCCGTAGTCCCTGGCGAAACGCAGTATGTTGCGCGCCAGCTCCGGCTTGAGATCCTCCGGACAATACCGGAAATAAGCCTCGGCAGCCCTCACATGGGCCGCGTCGGGCATCGGATATTCCCTGCGCTCGGGTAGACCGTAGACGCTCTCGGGTAGCTCGCGTCTCTCCTCTGTGTCTAATCTGTCTGACATTTTCTTATCTTTATTTTGATTAAACTTCTGATTATTCTTTTGAGATATAACAAATGCATCGGGCAAATGTTAGATAAGGAGACAGAGATATTACAACAACCCAAACACGACAGACATAATGTGGACATTTCATCCCATACTCAAGACCACCATATGGGGCGGCGAAAGGATTGCCCCCTACACAGGAATTCCCTGCAACCAGCACTCCATCGGCGAGGCGTGGCTCATCTCGGGAGTGGAGGGCTCGGAAACCACCGTCGACGCAGGCCCTGACGCGGGCCTTACCGTCACCGGCCTCGTGAAACGCTATGGCGCCGACCTGCTCGGCCCCGCCAACCACGAGCGCTTCGGCAACGAGTTCCCCCTTCTCATCAAGATCATCGACGCTGCCGACGACCTCTCGGTGCAGGTGCATCCCGACGACCGTCTTGCGCGAGGGCGCGGCCAGAAAAACGGCAAGACCGAGATGTGGTATGTGATAGGGGCCGACAAGGGGGCGGCCCTCGCCAACGGATTCAAGCGCCCCGTGGCGCCTGCCGACTATCAGCGTCTGTTGGACACCGGGAAGATCACCGACTGGCTAAACTTCAACACCATCCACGCCGGCGAAGCCTACTTCATCCCGGCCGGGAGGGTACACGCGATCGGCAAAGGGGCTTTCGTGGCCGAGATACAGCAGACCTCCGACGTGACCTACCGCCTCTACGACTACCATCGCCGTGACGCCGACGGCAAGGAGAGGGAGCTGCACACCGCCGAGGCCTTCGACGCCATCAACTTCAGCGACTGCGACGGAAAGGCAGTAGACTACACGCCGCTGCGCGACCTTCCGGTGACGCTTGTCGACTGCCCGTATTTCACTACCGACGTGCTTGAGCTCGACAACGCCATCATACGCGACTACAGCGACATCGACAGCTTCGTGATCCTGATCGGCATCGAGGGAAAGGCAACCGTGACCCATGACGGCGAGGAAGTGAGGCTTGGTCCCGGAAAGGCGGTGCTTATCCCGGCCTCGCAGCCAGACGTAGCCATACATCCGCAGGGTAAGGTGAAGCTGCTCGAGACCTTCATCAAGTGAGCTTCGGAGTAGTAGGTCGGAGTGTGAAAACGCCACAACTCGATAAAATGCCGTTCCAAGCGAGGGAAAGTGAAGAAAAATTATTATCTTTGCACGTTTAAACCGACAACCGGAAAATCAACATCAACCATATACTTGGAAAGTCGATATGTATAGAGACACAACATGTGGCGAGCTGCGGCTCGGCGACGCCGGCAGGAAAGTGAAAATCGCCGGCTGGGTGCAGCGGAGCCGCAAGATGGGAGGCATGACCTTTGTGGACGTGCGCGACCGCTACGGCATCACACAAGCAGTATTCAACAATGAGATCAACCCGGAGCTCTGCGCCGCGGCCAACGGCCTCGGCCGCGAGTATGTGGTGCAGATAGAAGGCACGGTGGCCGAGCGCTCGAGCAAGAATCCCAATCTGCCGACAGGCGAGGTGGAGATTATCGCAGAGAAGCTCAATGTGCTCAACGGCAGCGAGATTCCGCCGTTCACCATAGAAGACAACACCGACGGAGGCGATGACCTCCGCATGAAATACCGTTATCTCGACCTGCGCAGGCCCTGCGTGAGGAAGAATCTCGAACTGCGCCACAAGATGGCCTTCGAGATACGCCGCTACCTCGATTCGCTGGGCTTCCTTGAGATCGAGACCCCGATTCTCGTCAAGTCGACACCGGAAGGCGCCCGCGACTTCGTGGTGCCCTCGCGCATGAATCCCGGCGAGTTCTACGCCCTTCCCCAGAGCCCGCAGCTCTTCAAGCAGCTGCTGATGGTGAGCGGCTACGACCGCTACTTCCAGATCGCCAAGTGCTTCCGCGACGAAGACCTGCGTGCCGACCGCCAGCCGGAGTTCACGCAGATCGACTGCGAGATGAGCTTCGTGGAGCAGGAAGACGTGATCGAGACCTTCGAGGGGCTCGTAAAGCACATCTTCAAGTATGTGAAAGGCATCGACTTCAAGGATCCGTTCCCGCGAATGACCTGGAACGACGCCATGCGTCTCTACGGCTCCGACAAGCCAGACATCCGCTTCGGCATGGAGTTCAAGGAGCTGACCGACCTTGCCAAGGGACACGGCTTCGCGGTGGCCGACGAAGCGGAGCTCGTGGTGGGCATCTGCGTCAACGGCTGCGCCGGCTACACCCGCAAGCAGCTCGACGAGCTCACCGAGTTCGTGAAGCGTCCGCAGGTAGGCGCCAAGGGCCTGATCTGGGTCAAGATGGAGCCCGACGGCAGCATCAAGAGCTCTGTGGGCAAGTTCTATTCGCAGGATGACCTACGCAAGTGGGCCGAGAGGGCCGGAGCCCAGGCGGGCGACCTGCTGCTCGTGCTCAGCGGCGACGCCATGAAGACCCGCAAGCAGCTCAACGAGCTGCGCCTCGAGATGGGCAACCGCCTCGGCCTGCGCGACAGGAACGTCTTCGCTCCGCTCTGGGTCATCGACTTCCCCCTCTTCGAGTGGGACGACGAGACACAGCGCTACTACGCCATGCACCATCCCTTCACCAGCCCCAATCCCGAAGACATACCCATGCTCCACTCCGACACGGGCAAGGTCAGGGCCACGGCATACGACATAGTGGTGAACGGCACCGAGCTCGGCGGCGGTTCGATACGTATCCATGACGCGGAGCTTCAGGACACCATGTTCGAGCTTCTCGGCTTCACGCCCGAGAGGGCCAGGGAACAATTCGGCTTCCTGATGAACGCCTTCAAATACGGCGCGCCGCCTCACGGAGGTCTCGCACTCGGCTTCGACCGCTTCGTGTCGATACTCGCCGGCCTCGACACCATCCGCGACGTCATCGCATTCCCGAAAAACAATTCCGGGCGCGACGTGATGAACGAATCGCCCTCCCCCATCGACGACTCACAGCTCGAGGAGCTGAAGCTGAAGCTCGACCTCCCCGAGGAGTGAGCGCCGGCATAGCAACTCTCTTTTCGATATGCCGAAAGTAAAGGAAATAGCCAACGCAATAGAACAGTACGCGCCACTGTCGCTCCAGGAGTCGTATGACAACGCCGGGCTGCAGGTAGGCGACCCCGAGATGGACGTGACGGCGACACTGCTCTGCCTCGACGTCACAGAGGATATCCTCGAGGAGGCGCGCAAGCGCCACTGCAACATGATAGTGAGTCATCACCCGCTCATCTTCAGGGGGCTCAAATCTCTCACCGGGCGCACGGCAGCCGAGAGGATAGTGGCGCGCGCCATCACGGAACGCATCGCCATCTATTCGGCCCACACCAACCTCGACTCCACCATCGGAGGCGTGAGCTACGAGATGGCCCACATGCTGAAGATGCGCTCACTGAAGGCCCTGGAACCCAAGGACGAGGCCGCCCTCACAGGGCTCGGCATCATCGGCGACATCGAGCCTACACCGAAACTCGAGTTCCTCCGTAAGGTGAAAGAGGAATTCAAGGTGCGCTCGCTGCGCTACAGCGGCCAGAGCCCGCAGATAGTGATCCGTAAGGTGGCGCTCTGCGGTGGCTCCGGCGCCTCGCTCATCGGGCGCGCCATCGCCGAGGGAGCCGACGTCTACCTGTCGGGCGACCTTAAGTATCACGACTTCACCGACCACGGTCTCAACATACTGCTCGCAGACATAGGACACTATGAGGGGGAGCTCTGCGCCACAAGGATCTTCTCCCGGATCATACGCGAGAGATGGCCGGAGTCAGTGACGTATTTCGCCGAGAACGAGAGCAACCCGGTGATGACCCTCTAATGCATGGCAATCAGAATCAAAACAAAAAGACATAACCAGACAATATGGCAACCGACAGAAAAAACGACAAAGAACGCAGCGTGGAAGATCGCCTCAAGGCCCTCTACCAGCTCCAGACCTATCTTTCGGAGATCGACCGCATACGCACCCTCCGCGGCGAGCTTCCCCATGAGGTGAAGGACCTCGAGGACGAGATAGAACGATACCGCGTCAGAATCCAGAAATTCCAGGACGAGATAGCCCAGAGCAAGGAGTTTGTCGTTAAGAAGAAAAACGACATCACCATGCGCCGCGACAAAATCGCCCGTTATGAAGACCAGATCAACAACGTCCGCAACAACCGCGAGTATGCTTTCCTCGAGAAGGAAAAGGAATTCGAGAATCTTGAGATCGAGCTCGCAGAGAAAAACATAAAGGAGGCCCTCGAGCTCCAGATCAACAAGAACCAGGAAATCGCCAATGCCCAGGAGGAACTCGCCGACAACGAGCACAGCCTCGAGGAGAAACGCAAGGAGCTCCAGCAGATCGTATCGGAGACCAAGCAGGACGAGGAGAACATCCTCATCAAGGCCAAGGAGCTGGAGACGCAGGTGGATCCACGCACCCTCCAGGCCTTCAGGCGCATCCGCAAGAACGCCCACAACGGCCTCGGCATCGTCACCGTGCAGCGCAACGCATGCGGCGGCTGCTTCAACCGCATTCCCGCGCAGCGGCAGCTGGAGATCAAGATGCACAAGAAAGTGATCGTGTGCGAGTATTGCGGCCGCATCCTTGTCGACGGCGCTCTCGTAGGCATCCAGGAGGCCACTCCGGAGCCGGCACCCAAGCCCACAAAACGCACTCTCCGCTCTAAAGCCCAGAGCAACAATCTCTGATTCAGAAACCATATTCCGACCGACGGGGCCGGGCAGACG
>USHH01000142.1 GCA_900554345.1 uncultured Bacteroidales bacterium
TGTTGAAGTCGCTCTCCTCCTTGAGGTCGATCTCCTTGCCGTCGGAGTCTACCACCTTATACTGGAGATAGGCCAGCGACTCGTCGGCCACGATTTTGAAACCACGGCCGTAATGGCGTTTCCACTTGCCGTAGATTGAAAACATCCCTTTCTTGACATATGCCTCCACAAAGGGATGGATATACATGATGAATTTCTTCACCTTCAGGCTGTTGACCAGATAATCGAGCTTCTCGTCGAGCTTGTCGGTGAAGAGCAGCGAAGGCTGGATCTCCCCTTTGCCGTAGCATGACGGGCACGTCTCGCTCGTGGTGATGTCGAGGGCCGGGCGCACTCTCTGGCGCGTGATCTGCATGAGGCCGAACTTACTCAGGGGCAGGATGTTGTGGCGGGCGCGGTCGTTAGCCATCACCTCCCTCATATGGTCGAAGAGTGTCTGGCGGTGTTCCGGCTTGTTCATGTCGATGAAGTCGATCACGATGATGCCGCCCATATCGCGGAGCCTGAGCTGGCGTGCGATCTCATCGGCTGCCTTGAGATTGACGTCGAGGGCATTCGACTCCTGGTCGGGGCTCGCCTTGCTGCGGTTGCCGGAGTTCACGTCGATGACGTGGAGGGCCTCCGTATGCTCGATGATGATGTAGGCGCCGCTCTTGAAGGAGACGGTCTTTCCGAAGCTGCTCTTGATCTGCCGTGTGATGCCGAAATTGTCGAAGATAGGGGTGTCCTTGGCATACAGCTTCACAATTTCCTTGTTGTCGGGGGCGATCAGGGAGACATACTGCTGGATCTGCGTGAAGGTCTCGCTGTCGTTGACATAGATGTTCTCGAAATTGGAGCTGAAGATATCGCGGATCACGCTGACCGCCCTTGAGTCTTCCTCATAGATGAGGGCGGGCGGAGTGGAACGCTGCATCTTGGCGATGGAGTCTTCCCAGCATTTCACCAGAGTGCGCATCTCGTTGTTGAGCTCGGCCACACGCTTGTTTTCGGCCGAAGTTCGCACGATGACGCTGAAGCCCTTGGGCTTGATGCTGCTGATGAGCTGGCGCAGACGGATTTTCTCCTCGGTCGACTTTATCTTCTGGGAAATCGAGATTTTGTCGCCGAAAGGCATCAACACCATGAAACGGCCGGTGAAGGAGATCTCTGTCGTGAGTCTCGGGCCTTTGGAAGAAATCGGCTCCTTAGCGATCTGCACGAGCAGGAGCTGCCCTTGCTGGAGCACATTCTGGATAGTGCCCTGCTTGGGGATGTCGGGCTCGAGTTTCATCTTGCCGATCTGAGGCACCTTCTTCTTGTCGTCGAAAGCCTGCTTGAGGAAAGCCTGATAGGAATTGAACTGGGGTCCGAGGTCGAGATAATGCAGAAAAGCGTCTTTCTCATAGCCGACGTCCATAAATGCCGCATTGAGTCCGGGCATGATCTTCTTGACCTTCGCCAGATAGAGGTCGCCTACCGCGTAAGCGATGTTGCGGCTTTCCTTCTGGAGCGAGACAAGGCGGGAGTCTTCAAGCAAAGCGATTGAAATCTCCTTCTGCTGGACGTCTACGATCAGTTCACTTTTCATTTCCAACGTGGTTAAATAAATAAAGATAATACGATAAAGGGTTAAGTTGCAATGACATTCACAGACTTACCTCCCCTTTATCGTATATACCTTCACATCGAGACTTGATGTCGTCGAGAATCAGGGCCTTAGCCCGGGCGCGGGTCGCGCTTATTTCTTCTTGTGACGATTCTTTCTGAGTCTCTTCTTGCGCTTGTGGGTGGCCATCTTGTGGCCTTTTCTTTTCTTTCCGCTTGGCATGGTCTAATATTATTAAGTTGTTGACTTTATGATTGGTCGAGGAGGAATCACATTACGTTTTCCTTCACCTCCTCAAGAAACACTTTCGAGGGCTTGAATGTGGGCACCAGATGGGCCGGGATACGGATGGTGGTGTTCTGCGAGATATTGCGGGCGGTCTTCTCGCGGCGCTCCTTCACTACGAAGCTGCCGAATCCGCGGAGATATACGTTATTGCCGTTGGCCATGGAGTCCTTGACGACATCCATGAACTTCTCGACTGTCGCAAGCACGGTGGCCCTGTCGATGCCCGTGTTGCGTGATATTTCCGATACTATATCAGCTTTTGTCATGTGTTTTTTAGATATATTGTTGATATTGGTCGTGTGTGTGTTCATGACACAAAAACGGGGGCGACAAAACCGTCACCTCATTTTTGGCGGTGCAAATATCGTAATTTTTTTTCATTCCACGATAAAGACAGACCAAAAAAAGCACATATACCGCTATTTTTGTGGTCATTCCGCTTCCGGAGGGTCTGCGGAAGGGCTTTGAAGGCCGGTCAGACGCCGGCCGAGACAGTTTCGACAGAGGCACCGTCGACAGCCGCGAGACGTCCTGCCGTCACGGCAAGGGCGCTGCTGCGGCAGTGCAGACGGAGGGTGCAGACATTGTCGAAGATCTTCTCGACAACCTCAAGCCCTTCTCCTTTCACTATCTTCATCACCCCGTCGGCCGCCACGTAGGGAAACGTCACCCTGAGCTCCTCCATGCGGAAAGCCTCGCGGCTTCCGGCATCGTCAAGGGCGAGGGAGGCCGCCTCGCGGTAGGCTGCCGTGAGGCCCGGCGTGCCAAGCTTGATACCGCCGAAATACCTCACAGCCACCACCAGCGTCTCCGTGAGCCCACGGCTCCTGATCTGGCCAAGCATCGGCTTTCCCGCCGTGCCGGAGGGCTCCCCGTTGTCGTTGAGCTGCCATTCGGCGCCGTCGGTGCCCACCACGTATGCCCAGCATACATGGCGCGCGTCGTGATACTCATTCTGAAAACGCCTGATGATCTCCCTTGCTTCCCCTGCGTCATGCACGTGAAAGGCGAAGGAAAGGAAACGGCTCATCTTCTCCGTCACTTTCCCTTCGCCGTCGCGCGCCGGTATCAGATAGCGGTCGTCCATTCTATATCGTCGCTGGGTGTCGGTCAACCGAAGAAGTAATCGAGCTCCTTGTTGTCGCGGGGATAGAGCAGCATGCCGTTGGCCACATGAATCGCGGCCTGGGTGCCCTTGGTCTCCTCCACGATGCTTATGGCCCAGAGCAGCGCGTTGGCAGGACCGTTGCCGAGCACGAAGCCGCCATCTTTCACCACCGGAGAATCAATGACGTAGGCTCCCTCGAGCAGATTCTCGAAGCCGGGATAGCACGTTGCCTTATGGCCCCGAAGCAATCCGAGCTGGCCGAGCACAACCGCCGGAGCCGCGCAGATGGCCGCGATGTGACCTCCACGTCCGGCATGATTCCTCAGAAGCCCCTGGAGCGGGGCGAAGTCATAGAGATTCTCCGCGCCGGGCATTCCGCCGGGAAGCACCAGCCAGTCGACATCCGAAAACAATGTATTGTCGTAGAGGACGTCGGCGGTCACCGTCACTCCATGGGCACCCTTCACCTGAAGGGCTGATGTGATCGACACTGTCTTAACGCTGATGCCGCCACGCCGCATCACATCTACGGCCGTCAATGCCTCGACTTCCTCGAAGCCTTCTGCCAAAAACAAAAATGATTCTGCCATATCGTTATAATTAGGTTTATATGCTCTCTGAAGAGTTTTGCATTAGGGAAATTGAATTTAATGCCAAATTTAGACAATTTTCTTTATTTTTACTAACTTTGCCAATAATTTTTGTGATTTTTTCATAATTTTTTCAACCCAGACGTGTCACATTCATTTCACATCAACCTCCGCGATATCCTCCTCCCCGCCATTACTCTCCTGATTGTCACTGCTTTGACATCATCATGCGACCGAAACACCCTGCGCCGCGACCAGGGCATCATCTGGAACACCACCTACAACATCACCTACGAGAGCGGACGCCCTATGAGCGACTCGATAGCCCGGGTGCTCAACGAGGTGACGGCAAGCCTCTCGGTGTTCGACTCCACATCTGTGGTGAGCCGCGTCAACAGGGCCGACTCGATGCGCGTCAACAAGGACTTCATCAATGTCTATAATGTGGCACGCAAGGTCAACGCCCTGAGCCAGGGGATGTACGACCCCACGATCTCGCCGCTCATCGACGCCTGGGGCTTCGGCCGGGGCCATAAGGTGACGGCCGACACCACCCGCATCGACAGCATACTGCTCTTCTGCGGCATCGCCAAGACGCGTCTCGTGGGCGATATGCTCGTGAAAGACGACCCACGGGTGGCCTTCAACCTCTCGAGCATCGCCAAGGGATACGGCTGCGACCGCGTGGCGGAGATGATGCGCCGCAACGGCATCGAGAATTTCCTCATCGAGATCGGCGGCGAGATTATGGCGGGTGGCACCAAGCGCGGTGCCGATTTCTGGACCATCTCGGTCGACAAGCCTATCGACGGCGGCGACAATGTGGTGCATCAGTCGCAATGCCTCGTGGCGCTCTCCAATTCAGGACTCGCCACATCGGGCAACTACCGCAACTACCACCGCGAGGGGGGCTCGAGCTTCGGCCACATCATCTCGCCGGTCACAGGACGTCCTGTGGCCACCGACGTGCTGAGCGCGACAGTGGCTGCCCGCACTGCGGCGGAAGCCGACGCCCTCGCCACCGCCCTGATGGCCATGGGCAGCGAGAAAGCCATAATGATGGTCAATTCCCGTAAGATTCCCGCGATGATGGTGCTCTGCGACAGCTCCGTGTGGATGTCGGAGACATTCCGCCTCCTTGTGGACATGGCGGAGGGGATACGTCATGACTGAGACTCGGGGCTCCCGATTATCTGAACAGCTTCGGAGCCTGGTAGAGGAGGCCGAGGTTGATGCCGAAGTTCCAGTTGCGGGCCGGATAGCTGAGATAGTTGCAGTAGATGCCCACGCTCGCGAAGGGAAGGTTGTAGATGGCCGCCACCTCCCCGATGAACTCCACCTTGCGAAACCAACCCGACCATGAGGCGTCGGCCACCGGGCCGTTGTCTCTCAGCCCCCTTATCGCGGAATAGGCGTAGAAATCGCCGCGGAGCTGGAAGCGGGTGAAGGGATTCCACATCGGGATGACGCCGGCCGCCAGATAGCTGTCGCTGCGGAAGGCGGGATTGAAGTAATTGCGCGTGGAGGGAGTGGGAGCGAAAGCCGCCGAATGCACGAGAGTGGCTGTATAGTTCTGATATACCTTCTGGAGAGTGCCGACGGCATTCAGCATATAGCCGACATTGAAATGCGGCCTCACATTCAGGTAATGCTTCCATAGGATCTCGAGCGAGCCGCGCAGGTGCCCCTTGTAGGGTGTGGGGTCGCTGCCGGGCGCTCCACTGCGGAAGGAAGACTGCTCGTGGGCCAGCAGCAGGTCGGTGCGCAACTGGATGCCGAGCGAGGGATAGAGCTGGTCGTTGAGGGTATTGGCCTCCATGCCGAGCTTCCACACCGCCATGCGGTAGCGGCTGCGGTCTTTGCCGTAGTCCGACACTGCGGCCGAGTTGTAGGGATAATAGTTGTCGGTCTGCCAGCCGTAGGCTATGCTTGAATATCCCTTGGCGTTGCGCCCCATGGCCCAGCAGTAGTTGAGCCGCATATATCCCTCGACGTCGTTGATGAAGGAGGGGGTGCCGTTCTCGTAGAAAAGCAGCTCCGAGTCATAATATTTCTGCCTCGCCACCACGGCGTCGAGCTGCATGTAGGAGGGAAGCGCCGTGCGCATGTCGAACTTCGCCATGAGCATGCCTGCATAATACGACTGGCCGAGCCAGGCGCGCAGCTGGATGTCGAGGGAGTTGAAGCTGAGTGTATGGTAGCCGAAGGCCAGATAGAGCATGCTGTTGGTGGAAGACGTGATCCATCCTCCGATGCCTATCGACCAGGGATTCTTGAGGGTTGCCTTGAGGGTGAGCACCGTTTTGCCGTCGGGGCGGAACACGGCCTGCGGGTAGAGGTTGGAGAATTTGCCGTCGGTCACAAGGCGGTAGTAGGCGTCGCGTGTCTGCTGCATTCCGAACGGGCGTCCGGGATGGCCGGCGCTGAAGATATAGTCGATGAAGCGCGCCTGGTCGGGGCGGGCGCCGGAGACGGACA
>USHH01000143.1 GCA_900554345.1 uncultured Bacteroidales bacterium
TACCTGAACAGCCTCTACTTTTGCCAGAAACATATGATGCGAACCAAGTTCTTTTATCTCTGTTACTTTACACTCAATGTTCACCGGACATTCTTCTATGATCGGTGCATGATCAAGCTTTGACGCTTTGCCGGCCGTCAGATGCATCTCTTTCCATTTATCAACATCACGACCGGAGCGTACTCCGCACCAGTCTGTTGCCTTTTTTAACTTTTCAGTTGTCAGATTTACTACGAACTCTCCGCTGTCTTTCAGAAGATCGTACGAATATCGCTCCGGTCTTACGGATATGTACAGCATTGCCGGATTCGTACATACCGTTCCGGTCCACGCAACCGTTATGATGTTCGATTTACCGGATTTATCTGCGGTACTTACCATCACGGCCGGGAGCGGATACAGCATATTTCCCGGTTTCCAGATCTGCTTTGCCATGTCTTTTTCCCCCGCTTTTTTCTACTGCTGTAATTCACTTACCAGAGTCGGTATCAGCTGTTTCTTTCTGGATACAACTCCCTTTAAGATCATCTTTTCGCTGTCTTCTTTCAGATCGAATGCATCAATAATATACTCTTTCGCTTTTGCGCCGCAGCACAATAGTTCTGTCGATTCATCCAGAATATCCGTCAGCATAAAGAATACCATCTGTACTCCATTTTTCTCCAGTACTTCCGGCAGATATGGAGTCAGCATCTCTTTCACTTCCTGCAGTTCTTCTTTACTCATCGAATTCAGCTGTCCCACGCCAAATACCATATCATTTACTGTAAACTGCTTGAAATCCTGGAAACAGATATCTTCTGCCGTCTTTCCTGCAAGACTGCTTCCTGCCTTGAACATTGCCTGTGCCTGTTCTTCCAGATTGATTCCTGCAATCTTTCCAAGTTTCTTTGCAACTTTTTCATCCAGCGATGTGCAGGTCGGCGAGCGGAATAACAGTGTATCGGAAATGATTGCCGAACAGAGAAGTCCTGCAATCGTTGGTGTGATCTCTACGTCGTTTTCTTTATACATCTGATATACGATCGTTGCCGTACATCCTACCGGCTGGTTTCTGAAAAATACAGGTCCCATCGTCTCGATATTTCCCAGTCTGTGATGATCAATGATCTCCACGATCTCAGCTTCCTCGATACCGTCTACTGCCTGATTCTTCTCGTTATGATCCACCAAGATCACTTTCTTTTTACTTACATTTAAGAAACGACGTCTTGATACGAATCCCTTAAACTTCCCATGCCGGTCGATAATCGGGAAATCACGGTATTTCTTCTTTGCCATAACTTCCTTAATATCTTCCACATAATCACTCATATGGAAACAAGTAAGTGGTGTCTTCGTCATAAAGCGCTTGACCGGAACGCTCTGGTTGATCAGTCTGGCTGCCGTAAATGTATCGTGCGGTGTACTGATGATTACCGTACTCTGCTCATCTGCACGTTTGATCACTTCTTCGGATACTTCCGCATTCTGGCAGACTACCATACAGCTTACATCAATATCAAGTGCACACATCTGTGATTCTACACGATTTCCAAGGATCACCAGATCATCTTTTTCTATAAATTCCTGCATAAGCTCCGGACTTGATGCACCGATTGCTACTTTTCCTTTTGTAAAATATCCATGTTCGTTACCGGTTACCATCTCTCCATCCAGTGTATTCATAATGTTACGGTACTGTGTTTTTGCTTTGGAAAGGATCATGTCTGACGCCTTTGTGATGTATGATTGAAAGATTTTCTCCGCTAAGGTAGCATTTTTTATTTGGAATTCAAAAATATTGGCTAAATTTGTGGTTGGTTTAAAAACACATAGGGTAGATGAAATATATAGGAGCGCACGTAGGAGTATCGGGCGGAGTCGCAGGCACGCCCGCCACAGCCGCATCGATAGGGGCGAAAGCCTTCGCACTCTTCACCGGGAGCAGCAACCGGTGGGTGTCGAAAGCCATCAGCGAGGAGGCGGCCGAGGAATTCAAGGCCAACTGCCGGCTGTATGGCTTCACTCCGGGAGTCATACTCCCCCACGACAATTTTCTAATCAACCTCGGGAGCCCTGACGCCAGGAAGCTGGAGCTCTCGCGCAAATCGTTTCTCGACGAGATGAGGCGCTGCGAGCAGCTGGGGCTGGAGATGCTCAACTTCCATCCCGGAAGTCACGTCAACGGCCACAGCGAGGAGGCCTGCCTCGACCTGATAGCGGAGTCGATCAACCTGACACTGGAACAGACCTCGGGAGTGACCGCCGTGCTCGAGAGCACCGCCGGCCAGGGCTCCAACATGGGCTACCTGTTCGAGCATCTCGCGCATATCATCGGGAGAGTCGAAGACAAGAGCCGCATCGGAGTCTGCATCGACACCTGCCACACCTACTCCGCCGGCTACGACCTGGCCACCGAGGAGGGGTACCTGGCCACCTGGAACGCCTTCGACGAAATCATCGGGCGCGACTATCTGCGCGCCCTGCATCTCAACGACGACAAGAAGGAGCTGGGGTCGAGGGTAGACCGCCACGCCCCCATCGGCGAGGGCACCCTCGGCAGGGAGTTCTTCATCCGTCTGGTCAACGACCCCCGCTTCGACGACATGCCACTCATCCTCGAGACCCCCGACGAGGAGAGATGGCCCGAGGAAATCGCCTGGCTCTACAGCCAGATCCGCGAGGAGGGGGCACCGCCAACGACAACTAAATAAATTCATACATAAATCACGATTGCAATGTCCATGAAAACAAAACCGGACTTGAGTTTCTGGAAACTATGGAATCTGAGCTTCGGCTTTTTCGGAGTGCAGATAGCCTACGCACTGCAGAGTGCCAACGTATCACGAATATTCACGACAATCGGAGCCGACCCCCACGACCTGAGCTACTTCTGGATTCTGCCCCCGCTGATGGGGCTTGTGGTGCAGCCGATCGTCGGCCTCATGAGCGACCGCACGTGGAACCGCTTCGGGCGCCGACTCCCCTACCTCATCCTCGGGGCGATGATCGCAGTGATAGTGATGTGTCTTCTCCCCAACGCCGGCAGCTTCCAATTCACTGTCAGCAGCGCCATCCTCTTCGGCCTTGTGGCCCTGATGCTTCTCGACACCTCGATCAACATGGCCATGCAGCCCTTCAAGATGCTTGTGGGCGACATGGTGAACGAAAAACAGAAAGGACTCGCCTACTCCATCCAGAGCTTCCTCTGCAACGCGGGGTCGGTGGTGGGCTACATATTCCCGATCTGCCTCGGCTGGATCGGCCTTCGCAACATCGCGCCGGCGGGAGTCGTTCCGCAGACGGTGATATGGTCTTTCTACATCGGCGCCGCCATCCTGCTTCTCTGCGTGATATACTCGCTGGTGAAGATCAAGGAATGGCCGCCGCAGGTATATAATGAATACAACGGCGCCAGCGAGGAGCCTTCGGGCAAGAAAGGAAGCACCAACGTGGTGAAGCTCCTGAAGCATGCCCCGTCGACATTCTGGACAGTGGGTGTCGTGCAGTTCTTCTGCTGGTTCGCGTTCCTCTTCCTCTGGACCTACGCCACCAACACCGTGGCCCACAACGCCTTCGCCACTCCCACCATCGAGAGCGTGACGGGCATCGTGGCCGACGGCAGGAAATATGACGCCAAGAACATCCTCATCAACGACACAGTGCCCGTGATCAGCCACGGCAAGGTGATGGTGGCCGGCGTAGTGGCCGACGGCGTCTATTATCCCGCCTCCACCGTAGTGGCCGGGGGAGACACCATAGTGAGCGGCCACGAGATCCTGGCCGACGGCGAGGGAAGCCCGAAAGCCGCCTTCGGAGTTTCGCAGAAGAGCCCCGTCACCCTCGTGATCGACGGGCAGCCGGTGGCCGTGGAGAAGGAATACAGGCTCAGCGACTATCTCTCCCGCATGCAGGGGGGCATCCGCCTGACCGAGGCATCGATCGTGGCTCCCGACGCCCGCGGGGCATTGACCGTGGAAGACGCAACGAGCCATGAGATCAGCGATGTGGCCACCTGCCGCTACGATACCAAGACAGTGCTCAACGCCGCGTCTCCGCAGTATAACGACGCCGGCAACTGGGTAGGGCTGCTCTATGCGGTGCAGGCATTGGGATCGGTGGTCTGGGCCGTGATGCTACCTAAATTCCGCAGCCGCAAATTCAGCTACGCCCTGAGCCTGCTGCTGGGGGGCGCCGGTTTCGTGATGATGGCCTTCCTCACGAGCAAGTGGCTGCTCTTCATAGCCTTCATCCTGATAGGCTGCGGCTGGGCAGCGATGCTGGCATGGCCGTTCACCATACTTACCAACTCCCTGAAAGGAGGCAATATCGGCGCGTATCTGGGCCTCTTCAACTGCACGATCTGCGTGCCGCAGATCGTGGCGGCGCTGGCCGGAGGCTGGATACTCTCGATGATGAGCGCTCCCCACGAGCTGGCGCCCGAATACCTGATGATGCTGATCGCCGGCATCTCGATAGGAATCGGCGCCCTCTGCGTAGGCTTCATCAAAGAGGGGCATTCCGAGGAGCCTCCGCGCGAGAATCCAGTGGAGAGCGAGATGATATAAAAGACGCCCGACGCCGCCCGGCGGCAAGAGACAGGAAAGCCCGTGTCGAGAATTCGATACGGGCTTTTTCATGCTCAAGCCGGAGCCAGGGACGCCGCAGAGCAAAAAATATTGTGCCCAACATTTGCATCAGACGTCTTTTTTTACTATTTTTGCAAAATCTACTTTCCTCGGGGACACAGCCCCACAGCCTGCATCTGACTCCGAAAAAAACTCAACCGAGATGACCAATAAATGGAACTATCAACCCCTTACCAACCAGCAGAAAGAGCAGGCTGACGCTTTGCACGCCCATTGCGGGGGTAACTCCGCGATAGCGGAAGTGCTGCTGCGGAGGGGCGTCAAGAGTCCCGCAGAGGCCGACGCCTTCTTCACGCCGGCCATATCCGACCTCCACGACCCGTTTCTCATGCCCGACATGGACAAGGCCGTCAACCGCCTCAACAAGGCGATGGGCGCCAAGGAGCGGATCATGATCTACGGAGACTACGACGTCGACGGCACCACGGCGGTGGCTCTCGTCTACAAATATCTCCAGAACTACTACAGCAATATCGAATACTACATCCCCACCCGCTACGAGGAGGGATACGGCATATCGCTCAAGAGCATCGACTACGCGCTGGAAAACGACGTGAAGCTGGTGATAGTGCTCGACTGCGGCATCAAGGCCATCGACGAGATAGCCTACGCCAAGGAGCACGGCATCGACTTCATCATCTGCGACCACCACGTGCCCGACGAGACGCTGCCGCCGGCTGTGGCCATCCTCAATCCGAAGATGCCCGGATCGGCCTATCCCTGCCACCACCTCAGCGGCTGCGGCGTGGGATTCAAGTTCATGCAGGCCTTCGCGCAGAGCAACGGCCTCTCCAACCACAACGAGCTTGAGTCGCTGCTCGACCTGGTGGCCGTGAGCATCGCGGCGGACATAGTGCCGATCATCGACGAGAACCGCATCATGGCCTACCACGGCCTCAAGCGCCTCAACTCCAACCCCAACCTCGGGCTCCGCAGCATAATACGCCTCTGCAAGCTCACCAACAAGGACATCACCATCAGCGACGTCATCTTCAAGATCGGGCCGCGCATCAACGCCTCGGGCCGCATGCAGAGCGGCATAGAGGCCGTAGACCTCCTCGTTTGCCGCGACCTTCACGACGCCTATGAGAAGGGGAAGGACATAGACCAATACAACAAAGACCGCAAGGAGCTCGACAAGCAGATCACCCAGGAGGCCAACATGCTGATCGAGAAAAACGTGGCCATCGTCGACGGCAAGCGCTCGATTGTGGTCTACAACAAGGACTGGCACAAGGGAATCATAGGCATCGTGGCCTCGCGCCTCACGGAGCTCTACTACAAGCCAGCCGTGGTGCTGACCTTCAGCAACGGGCTGGCCACCGGCTCCCGCCCCCCCGGGGCGGGGGTCCACCTCTACCCAGTGCAGAAC
>USHH01000144.1 GCA_900554345.1 uncultured Bacteroidales bacterium
AAGGGTGAAGCGGCGGGAGAAAATCGAAAAAAGCCTCTCCGGCGCAGGCCTTCCTTACACCGCCGACGACATCATCGAGCGGTTCAACCTCTATTCCGAGCGTTACACCCTCTTCAACTATATGGAGGAGCGTATAGCGGACCTCAACCGGGAAGGCAAGAGCGGCACCGCCTACAACTACCGCTATGCCCTCCACAGCTTCCAGCGCTTCCGCGACGGCGAGGACGTGATGCTCGACAGCATCACGCCCGCCCTCATGAAAGCCTACGAGACGTGGCTCCACGCTCGCGGCCTCTCACCAAACTCCATATCCTTCTACTTCCGCATCCTCCGCGCTGTCTACAACCATGCCGTCGATCAGGAGGTGATCGACAGCAGCAATCCCTTCCGAAAGGTATATACAGGCATCGGCAAGACAGTGAAGCGCGCGCTTCCCCTCTCCGCGATTCGCAGGATCAGGGAGCTCGACCTCACCGCCCGCCCGGAGCTGACCTTCGCCCGCGACATGTTCATGATGAGTTTCTACCTGCGCGGCATGAGCTTCGTCGACATGTGCTTCCTCCGCAAGAGCGACCTGCGCAACGGCCACCTCACCTACCGGCGCCGCAAGACCAGCCAGCTGCTCACCATTGCCTGGAAAAAGGAGATGCAGGACATACTCGACCGCTACCCCGAGACCGGCAGCGACTTCCTACTGCCCATCATCAGGAGCCGGGGCGTCAACGAGAGATGCGTCTACCGCAACGCCGCCTATGCCATCAACCGCAAGCTGAAGACGATCGCGGAGCTGGTGGGCATCGACTTTCCACTCACGATGTATGTGGCGCGCCACAGCTGGGCCTCCGGCGCCAGGTCGATCGGCATCCCGCTGGGCGTCATCAGCGAGGGGATGGGGCATGACTCCGAGTCTACCACCCGCATCTATCTGGCCAGCCTCGACACCTCGGTCATCGACAACGCCAACAGCCTCATCATCGACTCATTATAATAATATGCCCGGAATAATATGCCATAACCGGCTTGTAGGGACGTGCCTTCGGCACGTTTTCCCACCGGCAGGAATGCCATAGACTCGCCGGCCATCGAAACATGCCGGAGGCATGTCCCTACATTAGGTGACTCTTCACGACTCTTCACTCTTGACGAACTATTCACTCTTCACTCTTGGCGCGAAGCGCCTATAAACGACAACGCCTCGGCTCCATCATCGGGCCGGGGCATTTTGTTTAGCAAATGTCACACTCTCTTGATAAGAAAGGATTGAATTCTTGCCGACTTGCAATACGCTCGTCCCTACTGAATCATAACAGGCTTCGGCCTCGGCCAAGCCCATCTAACATACTATACATGAAACTGAAGCGACTATTGATGATGCTGGCAATCTGCGGCTCCGCCGCGATGGTCTCGCAGGCTCAGAACGTCGGGCTCAAGACAAACCTCATCGGCGATGCGTTGCTCTCTCCCAATATCGGCGCAGAGACGCAGCTCGCCCCTAAGTGGAGTCTCGACGTCTCCGGGCAGGTCAATTTCTGGACTGTGAACCAGCATAAATGGAAACATTGGTTTGCCCAGCCCGAGGCGCGCTACTGGCTCTGCGAGGCGTTCAACGGACATTTCTTCGCCACACACTTACACGGCGGACAGTATAACCTCGGCAATCTACCCAACGGTCCACATAATTTCCTCGGCACCGACTTCGGCCATCTCCGCGACCGCCGCTACCAGGGCTGGTTTGCCGGCGCCGGCATAGGCTACGGCTACTCCTGGGTGCTCGGGCGCCACTGGAACATCGAGGCCGAAATCGGATTCGGCTGGGCCTACTCGCGCTACGACGTCTACCCCTGCGCGGAGTGCGGCCGGAAGCTCGAGAGCGACCGCGCGCACAACTACGTTGGCCCCACTAAGGCCGCGCTCAACATCGTTTACGTTTTCTGACACACATCCGACAATGAAAAAGTGCATATTTATTATAGGTGTAATGGCCGCGCTCGCGCCGGCTGTGTGGGCACAGACACCCGCCGCCGACTACGGCCTCAGGTTTGACTCCGTGAGCTGCGCCAAGAGCGACAACCAGCTCATGGTGTCGATGACCGTCGACCCCTCGCAGGCGAGGATGCCGTCGTGCGACGGCCTCAGGCTCACGCCGGTGGTGACCGCCGGCGACCGCGAGATGCGGCTCCCGGAAATCTACGTGGCCGGGCGCAAGAGATATATCATGCTGCGCCGCGACGACGCTTCGCGCGACATACACCGCGACAACGGCGGCCCGTTCCCCTACCTCGTGCAGGTCGACTATGAGAACTGGATGCGGAAGAGCACGCTGCGCGTGCTCGTGGAGGAGAGCGGCTGCGCCGGCGCCCTTAAGAGCAAGGGCGCCGAGGATATCGCGGCCATCGACTTCCGTCCGAAGGAGTTCGCGCCCAAGGCCGTGGTGCTCGCCAAGCCCGTGGCCGTCGAGAAACAGCGCTCCATCGAGAAGACGGCATATATCGACTTCCCCGTCAACAGATACGCCATCGAGCCCAACTACCGCCGCAACGCCGCGGAGCTCGCCGGCATCCGCGCCTCGATCGACGAGGTGAAGGGTGACGCCGACGCCACTATAAGCAGCGTCGCCATCAAGGGCTTCGCCTCTCCCGAGGGCACCTACGCCGGCAACGAGCGCCTCGCCCGCGAGCGCTCGAAGGCTCTCGCCGAATACGTGCGCTCGCTCTACTCCTTCTCCGGCGACATCATGAAGACATCATGGGTGGCCGAGAACTGGGAGGGACTCTGCTCGTGGCTGGAGGCCAACCCCTCCTTCGCCGACGGCAGGGAGATTCTCTCGATAGCCTCCGGCTCTCTCCCCAACGACGAGCGCGAGGCGCTCATCAGGCGCCGATATCCTGCCGCCTACTCCACGTTGCTCCGCGACGTCTATCCCGGCCTGCGCCGCAGCGACTACCGCATCGACTACACCATACGCCCCTTCACCGACCCGAAGGAGATAGCGCAGGTGATGAAGACCGACCCCTCGAAGCTCTCACTCTACGAGCTCTACCGCCTCGCCGAGACGCTGGAGCCGGGCAGCGAGGACTACCGCGAGGTGTTTGAGGTGGCGGTGCGTCTCTATCCCGACGAGCAGGACGCCAACGTCAACGCCGCGTCGACGGCCCTCCTCTACAACAACCTCGACAAGGCGGAGGGTTATCTGAAGAAATCGGGACAGAGCACCGAGGCCGACTACCTCCGTGGCGTGTTAGCAGCCAAACGTAACGACTTCGCTACCGCCCGCCGCTACTTCGAGAGCGTGAAGAGCCGCGGCTTAGGCGCCGAGGCCGACGAGGCCCTGACCCTCGTCGCCGAAATGGAATAGGCGTCTCGCGCCAAGAGTACCTATATCGTCTGTAGGAACGCTTTTCAAAGCGTCCGCCCGGCGAAGACCGGCAAAGACCGACTAACCCTGCATGAATGGATTGTAGGGACATGCCTCCGGCATGTTTCCCCTCCGTCCAGAACATTTCATCACGCATGATACATGACCCGTCAGGCATTGACACATGCCAAAGGCATGTCCCTACAAGTCTGATCAGTCATTGAATTATAGAAAAGTCATTGATTGGAATGGATAAACATAAACGACAAGTTTCAACAAACCAAATATCAACAACAAACAAAATCAACATGAAACAAAACAAGTTATTCTACGGAATGGCACTGCTTGCCACCTTGGGGCTCGCAGGCTGCTCCAACGACTTGCCCGGCGTTGATCCGGACAATCAACCGAGCGACGTAGACCGCAAGGTCTACCTGAACCTCGCCATCAGCGGCGACATGGTCGGCACCCGCGCCGGCGCAGCCGGCGACAACAACGGCAATCCCAACGAGACAGATGATCCCGACTCAAGCGACTTCCAGGCCGGGGATGGACAGGAGTCGGTGGTAGAGGATGTATATTTCGTTTTCTACGACGCCAACGGCATCATGGTAGGTGACCCCGTAGCCATGAACGTCAACCAGTTCACGGAACAAGAAGCACCCAACCCTTCCGGCACTGTCGAGAAGAGATACTATCAGATTGTGGAGGTGGACGTGCTCAAGGGTCAGGAGACACCTGCACAGGTGATGTGTTATGTCAACGCAATCTCCTCTGACGGCCTCCGCAACCCCCTCGACCAGATTCAGACCGTAACACGCGATGATGTGACCAAGACAAACGATGCCGGCGAAATGCTTTTCCCGATGAGCAATTCCGTATATTATGATACTGACAAAGACGGCAGTCCCATCGTAGTCGCCGCACAGATTCCGAACGGCGGCGCATTCACCACCTATGCAGCCGCCAAGGCAGAGCTCGACAAAATCGCAGCCGGCCAGACAAGCGACTATGTGACAGAAATCTATCTCGAGCGCTACGCAAGTAAACTCACTTTCGACTTCCCGGCAACCGCCGCCACCTATACGGCAAAAGCAGGTAACCCCAACGGGACTGTCGCAGCAGATAACGCTGAGTTCGTACTCACATTCAATGTCGACGGCTGGGACCTCAACGCACAGTCAAAGACCACCTATACCGTGAAGTCGTTCCGTTCGACGGATCCTACCGGTGCGATTCTCGATGGCAACGATTCGTACGACATCCTGAACCAAGCCATCAACGGCACCGCCACCACCAACCTCTGGACATGGACCAACCCGACATACCACCGCAGCTACTGGGCTAAGTCGCCCGCCTATTTCCAGGCAACATATCCTGAGGTGGCAAGCGACGTCGATGAAAGCAGCGCCCAGCAGTACCTGTCGTATGATGATATCATCGCGAACGGCAAAAAAGCAGCTGACTTCGGTAAAGGCTTCTACTTCATGGAGACCACAGTGGGGCAGCCGGCTCTGGATTCCGATAACCCGGCTGCCGCTATGCCTTCGATTGTCGTTGTAGGCCACTACACCATGACTAATGGCGGCGCAGCGGTGCCTGTCACAACCGGTCAGACAGGTGTGTCGTTCTATACTTACGGCAAATATCCCGAGACAACTACAACCGACGGAAATACAACCACAACCGAGAAGCCATTCATCTATTTCGAGAGCGCTTCCGCCAACAGCTACACCAGCGCTGTGGCTAATGGCACAAGTATCTTCCAACGCTTCCTCAACGCCCAGACCACCCTCTATAAGCAGGTAAATACCGACGGCAAGATCAGCTATGTCAAGATGACAGCTGACGAGCTGGTAAGCCTCTGTGAGGTTACACATCCTGATGATGCACAGCTTGCAGCCAACAACGAGAAGCTCGCCGACCGTCGTGTGAGCCTCCAGCTCAAGGCTGGCGCCAACACAACCGGTATCTATGTAGCCTATAATGGAGCATACAACACCATCGGCACCGCCGCTGACGCGGATAACAAAGTCATCACTCTCGCGACGGCCAACCAGGCGCTCCGCAACCAGGTAGGTTACGCTATCCACTACACAGGCGGCAAGGGCTTCTTCAATATCCCCGTGCAGCACTACGGCTTCTGGCGTGCCGACAACCCCAACAAGGGCGCTAAGAAGATCGACTGGACTAAGGTACGCGTCGGCGACTTCGGTATGGTGCGCAACCACGTTTATGATATCCAGGTCAAGAGCGTCTCCGGTCTCGCAACCGGCATCAACGGTCCCGATATTGAAATCATCCCGCCGAGAGACTATCAGGAGTACTTCATGGCTATCCGCTTCAACATCCTGAAGTGGGCTATCGTGCCGCAACAGGAGGTGGAACTCTGATATAGCTCAGCTAAGGTCGGATTGTAGGGACATGCCTCCGGCATGTTTCAATTGACGTCCAGTCAGCCAGATCCTTGCCGGTGGGGAAACATGCCAAAGGCATGTCCCTACAAGCGGAGAATACGACGGCTGGCGGATACCGACCAACTACCAGCGGCCTACCGGGTTCCGACCCGGGGCCACGGACATAAGGAGCGGGGGGCGTGGGGGCCCCCCCCCCCCCCCACAGCCGTGCCAA
>USHH01000145.1 GCA_900554345.1 uncultured Bacteroidales bacterium
TGCACGACATACGCCTCATGATGCGCAACCGCTGGCCGGAGATAAAGTCGGAGACCATCGTGGCCGACATCGCCGACCAGAGGAATATGGAGCGCATCTTCCGCACTTACCGTCCGGATTATGTGTTCCACGCGGCAGCATACAAGCATGTGCCGATGATGGAAGACAATCCTTACGAGAGCGTGGTCAACAACATCTACGGCACGAAAATCATCGCCGACCTCTCGGTGAAATACGGCACACGGAAGTTCGTGATGGTGTCGACGGACAAGGCGGTGAACCCCACAAATGTGATGGGGTGCTCGAAGCGTATCTGCGAGATTTACGTGCAGAGCCTCGACAAGGCAATCAAGGACGAAAAGGTGAAGGGCAGCACGCAGTTCGTGACGACGCGCTTCGGTAACGTGCTCGGCTCGAACGGCTCGGTGATTCCCATTTTCCAGGAGCAGATACAGAAGGGCGGACCGGTGACGGTGACGCACCCCGACATCATACGCTTCTTCATGCTCATCCCGGAGGCATGCAAGCTCGTGATCGAGGCCGGCACGATGGGCAAGGGGGGCGAGATCTATGTGTTCGACATGGGCAAGCCGGTGAAGATCGCGGACCTCGCGAAGCGGATGATACGTCTCAGCGGGGCCAGGGACGTGGAGATAAAGTTCACCGGGCTCCGCGCGGGCGAGAAGCTCTACGAGGAGGTGCTCAACGACAAGGAGGTGACGCTCCCAACCTTCCATCCGAAGATAAAGGTGGCGAGGGTCAGGGAGTATGATTTCGATGATGTGTCGGAGGAGATTTCGGCGCTCATCAAGGAGGCGCCGGAGAAGGACAGCATGGAGATCGTAGCCGACATGAAGCGCATCGTGCCGGAGTTCAAGAGCCAGCACTCGGAGTACGAGGTGCTCGACCATAAGAGTGAGGACAATAACCGTAAGTGAGACAACCGCATAATTTCTAAACACTGACATGACAACGCTATTCATCATACTGATGGTCATCATCCTCGGCATGGCGATCGCCGCCATGGTGTTTGTCGCCATGAACGACCGCGACCATGACGCCTCCGACACGGAGCACTATGATCCGGATGCGGAATACTACGACGAGGACGGCGACCACGTCTATTACGACAGGAGCCGCATCGAGAAGAAACAGTTCAAAAGGGCGCATCCGGAGGTGAAGGACGTGCGCACTTTCAGACGCCTCTTCCGATGGCCGAAGTAATCCTCCAAGACCTAACGAACATTATGGATATACGATTCTACTCTTACGGAAATATAGTCAGGATTCTTGCGAAGGATTCGGACGCCATGTATGATTCTGCTGATGCTCACGCCGATGCGGCGATGGTGGATGTCTGTCTCGATGACAATAGGGTTCTGAGTCTTTTCGACGGGACGAAGCAATTTGACGCGGATTTCATCCGCAGCTATCTCAATATACTCCGCGAGTCGAAGGCCGGCTTCCGCCTCCTCTCCGATTCTACGGAGGACCAGGCGCTACGCGCCAAGGCTGTCGAGGTGCTCAGGCTTAACGCCTCGGAGCATCCGATAATCGAGAGGTTTTTGCCGGGCGGCATGCCGGGACAGGCGAGGCGGATGCACCAGGGTGCATCCCTACATTGAGGGTTTTCGCTTGGTTTCGCCGGGCGGACGCTTTGAAAAGCGTCCCTACAGGACAACCGCTAAGATAGATAAATGATGGGTAGGGGACTGGATATTTCCAATTGAAGTATTTCACGGATTAACGGTTTGGATTATATGGTACTCAGCTACGCCATATAAATCCATCGGGGCCGAGGCAAGGGATGTAACTCCGGCAAGTACGCATCCCTTCCCCGGCCCCTTTCCTTTGTATAGAAGCCAATACGACGCCAACTGCGGTCAGGAGAGCAACTCAAGTGTCTTTGCCGCGCCGAAATAATCGAGAATGAATAAGGGAAAGCCACTGAGGACCACCACCTGCGGGCACGACTGTGCAATGTAATACTTTTGGCGGTTGAAGATGTCTTTCTGAGAAACAGTACTGTCGATAACCGAAGTGCCGTGGTGCAAGAACGCGGCAGCGGCAAGGTGATAGCCGATAATCTCAGCCCATGTAGTGCGAGCGATTCCGCCGATGCGGGCGAGCATCTCAGCCAATATGTCATCGCCATCCCAATGTCCCCCACTGTCCTTTTGCGGCATGTTCACATGGCCGTCGTAATCAAAGAAGAGATAGACAGACGAGAACGTGTCGCCGTCGGTATCGGCGAGAATGCCGTCGTGGTCGTCTTCCTTAAGCAGCCCGAGTAAATCCAGGTCAGGATCTGCCGAAAGCTCCTTGAAAAGTGTGTAGATGTGAGTGCAGTAAGTGTAAACCACTTTCGGCGGTTTATGGTCGCGATTGTGCGCGAAGACGAACTCCCATATAGCATCAAGGACGTCCGGCTCCTTGACCTTGCCTTCCAGCACGAACAGCACTTTTTCACTCATCGCAGTCGAAGGCTCCGGATTTGAACATCTTTTCGATATTGTGCGCCTCGCGTAGCTCTTTGGGAGTGCGCTTCGACAGCGATACAATTCCCGCGTTGTCGATTATATAATAGCAGTCGGGCCTAAGGAGGTCGTTGGTGATATTCGCCGTGTTGTGCGTCGTGAGCACGAACTGAACGTCGGAGGCCCTGAGGATGCGGATGATTTCTTTCGAGAGGCGGAAGTGGTAGAACGCATCGTACTCATCGATAAAAAGGAAGCGTATGCCGTCCTGTTTTATCTTCTGAAGCCAGCAATAGAACAGTGTAAGTGCTGCCGTGCCCGTCGACCAAACCTGGTTGAGGGGCAGCCACTTCTTCTTGTAGCGGTTTACTATTATACTTTTGTCTCCCTCCTTTTCTACTCCGAGCCTGCATTTGATGCCTGCGTTGTTGAGGAAGCGGCAGTAGTCGTCAACAAGGCCATCGGAGATGATATCCACCAGAAAGTTGTTGTTCCTGGGAGCCCTGCCGATATAATACCGCTCGTCGAGAGATTTGAAATACAGCATGTTCGACACGAAATCGAACAGGGCCTTGAACGTGTCGTTTTCTTTCGAGGCCGGGAGCTGAGTGTTCTTGCGAATGTATTTGAGCATCGACAGCGTAGGGTCGTCAATTTTGCTTTCCAGTGTCGAGGTGCCTTCGAGAAGGGTCTCGAAGCTCTCGTTGCCATTATGCCGGTCGAAATGCAGCACGCGTTTCCCATCGATGGTGAGGTTTTCGCCCGTAAGCACACGGTAGCCGCTTTTGGTGTAGGAGTACACAGCTTCCACGCCGTCGAACTCAAAAGTGTACTCGAAGTGGGCTTCTGAATCATCGCTGTTGGCGTTAAGATAGTTGTCGTACAGATCGGGAATGACCTTGTAGTCGGTCAGATGCTCCACGATATCAAAAAGCGCCAGTCCCAGGTTCGATTTGCCCGAGCCGTTAAGGCCATGCACGATAGCGCAGCGGACTATGCCGTTGCGGATGCACTCGGGATGAAACGCGTATGAGTTGCTGTCGGAGAAATCGAGCACAGTTTCGTTCTCGAAGCCGCGGAAGTTTGTCACTTTAAACCGTTTGAGCATGGGATGATGTGCTTATAGGAGTTGTGTCTGCAAAGTTAAGCCTTATTGGCCAAAACACCAAATATTCCGTAATTTTTTTACGGCTACGGCACTCCCCTTTGTTGCAACTTAATGCTTGAAGCCTCCGTGCATGACGTCAGGAGAGCTCGCCGCAGATGGAGGTCTCCATAAGCTCGCCGATCTCCACCGGGTCGCTCTTCTGACCAAGAAGATACATCAGCTTCGTGATGGCCGCCTCGGTGGTCAGGTCGTGGCCCGACACGACACCGACGTTGTGGAGCCGACGACCTGTCTCATATCGATAAGGTATCACGCAGCCGTTGCCGCACTGGGTGACGTTGACCACCACCACTCCCCTGTCGACAGCCTCCTTCAACGAGCGCAGAAACCATTCGGCTGTCGGGCCGTTGCCGGCTCCGTAGGTCTTCAGCACCACTCCCCGGATGCCTGGACAGTCAAGCAGATGGCGGAAGGTGTCTTCCCGCAGTCCGGGGAAGAGGTCGATCACCACGATATTGGAATCCACGTCGTAGTCGACATGGAGCGAAGTGTCGTCGCCCTCGTGACGGGCAAGGGCGTCACGGTTGTAGGTGATGCCAAGGCCGATTCGCGCCAGCTCGGGATAATTGTCTGACTGGAATGCGTCGAAATTGTCGGCGCTGTGCTTGGTGCTGCGGTTGCCGCGCAGAAGGGAGTTCTCGAAGAGGATGGCCACCTCCTGCACCATCTGCTGGCCGGAGCGGTCTTTCTCGGCGGCGACCTGGAGCGCCGTGATGAGGTTTTCCTCCCCGTCGGTCCTCACCTCGCCGATGGGAAGCTGTGAGCCGGTGATGATCACGGGCTTGCGGAGATTGTGGAGCATGAAGCTGAGGGCCGAGGCGGTGTAGGCCATGGTGTCGGTGCCGTGGAGCACCACGAATCCGTCGTAGCTTTCATAATTATCCTCGATGGCGTGCGCTATCAGCTTCCAATGCTCCGGCGTCATGGCCGAGGAGTCGAGGGGATGCTCAAACTGAAGGCTGTCGATCTTGAAGTCGAGCATCTGGAGCTTGGGCACATTGTCGATGAGATGGCCGAAGTCGAGAGGCTCAAGGGAATGAGTAGATGGATTCTCCACCATACCGATGGTGCCTCCTGTGTAGATTATGAGTATTTTTGGTCTATTCTCCGCATTCATGTGGTTTGATATTAGATTTGGATTCGTAATGGTGGTGCAAAGTTAACATTTTGCAAGCACCTGTGCAAGAAATCATGTTAAAATCCGATGCCAAACTTTCGTTTTTCCATAAAATCCGGCGTAAGCAGACTTCTGACCTGACTTAGACTTTCAATCACGACATCAGGAGAGCTGGGATGGCCGTAGACGAGAGGCTGGCGATGGATGTTGGAGCCGCGGTCGCTCAGCGCCACGGTGGTCCAGCCAAGAATGTTTGGCGCGATGAAATCCTTGGCGGGATTGTCGCCTACATATATATAATGGCGATGGCTACCGTAAAGCTCCATTATCCTGCGGAAGGAATCAGGGTCAGGCTTCTGATGGCCGGTCTCTTCCGAGATGAAGATGGAGCAGGGGCTGAAGAAGCGGCCGAGGCCGAGGGCAGCTATCTTGTTGCGCTGCGTGAGGGAACGGCCGTCGGTGACAAGAGCCGTCGCGATGCCGCTGGCGCGGAGCCAGCGCAGGATATCGAGCGAAGGCCCCGGCAGCCGGATATCGGGAAAATGGGTGCGGTAAATCTCAACGAGTCGGCGTATTCCATCCCGGGCGCCGATGCGGGCGCCGACTGCCGCGGCGAGGGCATCGAAAGGATTCCCACGGGCATCGAGCGCCGCTGCCATGGCGTTGAAGGCAACCGAGGCAAGCTCCGTAGGAAGGTCAAGCGCACTGACGACCGCGCGATAGCCCGAGAGGGCGAAGTCGCGCTCCGGATATAGCGTGTCGTCGAGGTCGAAAGTCACGACGGGCTGTGGCGAGTCGAGACCCATTCCTCCGGACTCATTCCACCGGACGCAGCCACCGGAAGCCATAGAAGTGCTGGTTCTGGAGCTTGAAGAGGCGGGCGACCGGATAGGAATCCTCCACCACCTTCCCCTCCTCGACACCGATATGGATGAGGCGGGGCTCGCCGCTCTCCAGCGTCACGACGCCGATGTCGTAGACATCCTCGGCATCGCCGTTGGCAAGCATCATGATGATGTCGCCCTCCTGGAGAAGGGAGAGGAACTGCTTGTTGGAGGCCGTCTGCTTCTTGACGTGGGGCACCTTATGACCCCTGTATCCCATCTCTATCATGCGCTGCTCCTCGAAGGCCGCGGAGTCGGCGAGGGCCGGGAAGAGCTCGCGGTGGCGGG
>USHH01000146.1 GCA_900554345.1 uncultured Bacteroidales bacterium
CCTCCACATACCTGGCTACGGCGGCATTTATCTCCGCGGGGTCGCGCTTCTGAAGCGTGGCCGTGTTGTCGTGGCGCCAGCGGGTCCAGGCCTCGTTTAGCTCGTTGCCCTCCACATTCCAGGAAAGGGGGTCGCGCGAATCGCCGGATATCTTTATCCTGTCGCCTTTCGAGGCATAGACAGCCAGGGGCTGAGAGCCGGGCGAGGCGGAGACGAAGACCACGGTGGGATATCTGGTGATGCATTTCAGCACGCCTTTTCCGTCGGAAAGGGCTGCCACGGTCTCCACCACGAGGCCACCTTTGGAGTTGGAGGCGTGATAGGTCACCCGGAAGCTGGAGCCGGCGTCGGGGGGAAGAGAGAACTCCATAGAGAACTCATTGCGGGCACAGGCGCCGATAAACGCCATCAGGGCCACAAGAAAGACAATATTCAGTACGCGTCTCATCATGCCGCAAATATACTCATAAAAAACGAGACAGCAAAGGCATCGGCGCCAAAACAGGGCAGACATTGAGCCACGCGCCGCGCCGGAGTCTGGAGGGAGACCGGCGCGGCGCGCGAACTGGCGATAGAGGAGGTGGAATCAAAGAGGCCCGTTGAGGGCATGGGCGCTGATGCCCACGCTCTGCAGCTGAGCGGCCGGCTCCGCGTAGAAGCGGCCCATCTGATTGATCTTTTCCCTTATTGTCTCCCGCAAAGAGCTGGGACAAAGCACTTCCATGTCGGTGCCGTTGGCGAGCACGGCCTGAATGAAATCGGGCGAAGGCACGAGACGATACTCGAAGATGGAGAAGTAGCGGTCGGAGAGGATCTCCTTCTGCGAGACATGGAATGGAAGAGTGCGCACCTTGTCGCGCGTGGAGCCGAACACCTTGATCTGGATGGTCTCGACAGGGAGCGTGGAGTCGATGTCCATCCCATAGAACTTGCGGAGGAACTCCGCCGAAGAGAAGTCAGCGGGATAGACAAACGACTTGTCGGTGATGGTGATCGAGAGCACCCTTGCAAGGTCGAAGGCGAGCATGCGGTCGGAGTCGAGCGCCTTGGCGATGATATACCAGGTGCTCTTCCAATACCTGACGCAATAGGGGCATACGGAGATGGTGGTGCTGTTTTCCGAGGTGAGGATTGAATAGGAAATCTGCACCACCTTGTTCTGTTTCATCGCCTCGATCACAGTGGTGAGGCCGAATTTCTCACCCGGGGTGATGTCGAGCACGATACGGTTTTCTACATTGTCGGCCTTCTCAATCACATTGGAGAGACTGAGAGTCTGCAGCATCCAGACCTTGAGGCGTGTGGAGTCGATGTTGTCGTCGTCGGCCACGTAATACTGGTTATGGTCGCTGCGGTCGCAGAGTATACGAATACCGAAAAGGTGCTCTATGGCCTCGCGGTGGTTGTGGAAAGTGCGCAAGGCCAATGGCGAATGGTCTACGTTGAGCGGCGAGTGCATCCAGAGGTTGTCGATCCGCTCGAATGTTATTTTTCTGGCATGGCGTATAGTGTCTACAAGCCATACATACCTGCGGAAAAGATCGCGTTTCATTAGTAATTCAAAAATGAGGGTGTGATCTTGGAATAACTGCTTTTGACACGCAAAATTAACAAATTTTCCAGACTGATGCAATAGTAAGGCATAAAAAGACACAATAAAAGGGAAATAAGCTCCCGGCGCCGTCTGCGGCGCCGGGAGGCTTGCCGATATGATGCGGGCCGCACTTCTCCGGCCCGGCTATGCGTCAGATATATCTGTCGCCGAAACGTGACTTGACGTCGTTGACCACCTGACGGATCTTCTGCTCCTCGTCGACGGGATAGATCAGCAGGGCGTTGCCGTTGTCGGCCACGATATATCCGTCAAGGCCGGAAGCCACGATGATCTTGTCGCCGGTGGCGGCGAAGAGGGAGTTGGTGCAGTTGTGGGCGAGCACGTTGCAGTTCTGGGTGACGTTGCCCTCCTGATTGCGCGGGGAAGCCTCGAGGAGCGCCTTCCACGTGCCGAGGTCGCTCCATCCGAAGTCGACGGTCCTGACGTATACGTTGGAGGCTTTCTCCATGATGGCGTAGTCGATGGAGATATTGGGGGCGTTGGGAAACTCGCGGTCGATGAAGGCGCGCTCGAGGGGAGTGCCGTAGACTCCGGCGCCGGCCTGGAAGAGGGCGGAGATCTCGGGGGCATACTCCTCGAAGGCTTCGAGGATGGAGCGGGCCGACCATAGGAAGATGCCGGAATTCCAGAAAAACTCGCCGCTCTCGAGGAAGAAGCGGGCCATCTCGAGGTCAGGCTTCTCCGTGAACGACTTCACCTTCATTACCGAAGGCCATCCCTCCACCGGCTTCCCCTTCTGGATGTAGCCGTAACCTGTGTTGGGAAACGAGGGGCGTATGCCGAGGGTGAGCAGGCGATCGGCCTCCTCCACGAAAGAGAGGCCGGAGTCGATGGCCTGGCGGAACTCCTCCTCGCGGAGCACGAGATGGTCGGAAGGGAGAGTCACGATCGAGGCCTCCGGGTCGAGGGCGAGGATATGGCGCGCGGCCCAGCATACGCAGGGGGCGGTGTTGCGCCGCGCAGGCTCCAGCAGGATGTTGGATTCCCTGACGTCTGGAAGCTGGCTGCGCACGATGTCGGCGTAGCAGCGGTTGGTGACGAGTATGATACGCTCCGGAGGCACCACGGGAGATATACGGTCGACCGTCATCTGGAGCAGGGAGCGCCCGGTGCCGAAGAAGTCAAGAAACTGTTTGGGCATGTCGTTGCGGCTGAAGGGCCAGAATCTGGAGCCTACGCCGCCACACATGATCACGCAATAGCGATGGGGGTTTTCCATAATTAAGTGTATTGATAAAAGGTGACTGAAGGAATCATTCCTGGTTGACGGGCTTGAACTGATGCTTCACGCCCTCCACCACATTGAGCATGTAGTCGCCGAGCTTCTCGGCCTCGCTGATGAGGTCCATGAAGAAGATTCCCTCCTGGTATCCGTATTCGTTGTTGTTGATGTTGAAGATATTGCCGTCGCGCAAGGTGTTGCGGAGGTTGTTGATCTCCCGCTCCTTGTTGTAGGCCTTGATGATCTTGCTGTCTTCCGGGGTCTCCATCTCACGCAGCAGGTCGACCATATTGTCCATGGCCTCCTCGACCATGGCAAACATCTGGTCGATCTCCTTCATGACGCCGGAAGTGAACTCCACGTGGTTCATGTTCTTGCGGTGGAGCGTCTTGGCCACGTTGTAGCAGCTGTCGGCTATCGACTCTATCTCGGAGATGATGCGCAGCATGCCGGCTATGCGCATCTTTCCCTCGGGACTCAGCCGGCCGATTGCCACCTTGTTGAGGAAGTTGCCGATCTCGATCTCCATGCGGTCGGAGATCTCCTCGTATTTCTCGAGACGGTTGTAGGTCTCGCCGTATCTGTCGTCTTTCTCGGGAGTGTGGATGAGGGTCTCGGCCATGTCGAGCATGCGGCGCACCCTCTCGCCATAGACCGCGATCTCCTTCTGGGCCTGCGTGATGCCGAGCTCCGAGGCCGTCATCATGCCGTGGCCGATATACTTGAGGGTGAACTCCTCCTCGTTGTCCTTATGACGGGCCGGGACAATCCAGCACACGACCTTGACATAAAGCCTGGTGAACCATATCATCACCAGGAGGTTGCAGGCGTTGAACACTGTCGGGAACATGGCGAGGCCGAAGGCCACGCAGGCCTGGGCGCGGGCCGTGAGGCCGCCCGTGGGGGTGAGCAGCGTGGTGTCGCGCATGCCGGCTTCCTGGGCGGCGCTGATGTCCATGGGATTCTGTCCCTCACACCAGGCCGTGATGTCGGCCACGAACTCCGCGAACGGATGGAAGATGAAAAGCACTATGATGGAGCCGATCACGTTGAAGAGCACGTGGCCCATGGCCGTGCGCTTCGCGGCGAGGTTACCGCTCAGCGAGGCGAGGATCGGGGTGATGGTCGTGCCGATGTTGCCGCCAAGGATTATGGCGCAGCCGAAATAGAAGCTGATCCATCCCTGCGAGCACATGATGAGGGTGATGGCGAAGGTGGCCGCCGAGCTCTGCACCACCATCGTGAGCACGATGCCGAAAGCGAAGAAGATAAGCACCGACCAGATTCCCATCCTTGTGTATTCGGTGACGAAATGGAGCATCTCCGGGTTCTGCTCCAGATTCGGCACGTAGCTGCTGATGAGGTCGAGGCCCATGAATAGCAGGCAGAAGCCGATGATAAACTCGCCCAGACTCTTGTAGACGCTCTTCTTCATAAACATCATCATGGGGACGGCCACCGCCAGAAGCACGATGCTGTAGTCGGAGATGCTGACCTCGAATGAGAACGCCGAGATGATCCAGGTGGTGACGGTGGTGCCCACGTTGGCGCCGAAAATCACGGCCATCGACTGGGCGAGGCTCATGAGCCCGGCGTTGACGAAGCTCACCACCATGACGGTGGAGGCGCTGGAGCTCTGGATAAGGGCTGTGATCACTATGCCGGTCAAGACCCCCGCAACGCGGTTCTTGGTCATGATTCCGAGAATGTTGCGCAGTCGGTCGCCCGCCACTTTCTGCAGGCCCTCGCTCATGACTTTCATGCCGTAGAGGAAGAGGCACACCGCTCCCAGCAGACATAGAAAATCGATTACTGTATAATTCATTTTGCCGCGGATGAGTTTGAAATGATATTGAAAGCAAAATTACTGAAAATATTTGAGACTACCGTTTTTTTATAGTAATTTTGTTTCAGAAGAAAACACTGCCTATGGCCACCATATCATTTCTATCAGACAATCCGGAGCTCGACCGCGACTATGACTCGCAGCGGCTCTACCCTTTCAGTGTCAACAATTCGGAGACCGGACGCCGGCGCCCGCTGCGCATTATAGCGGCAGTGGGACGCAATCTCGAGCTCGGGCGCGGCGGCAACCTCATCTGGCCGCTGCGCGGCGACCTGCGCCACTTCAAGGAGCTCACCACAGGCCATCCCGTGATCATGGGGCGCGCCACCTGGGAATCGCTTCCCAGGCGTCCGCTCCCCGGAAGGCTCAACGTGGTGGTGACCCACGATGCCTCCTACGACGCTCCGGGAGCCGAGGTGGCCACGGGGCTCAGGGAGGCGCTCGACCTCTGCGGCGGCATGGAGACGCCCTTCATCATCGGCGGAGCCACGCTCTACGAGGCGGCACTCCCCTATGCCACGCGCCTCGACATCACGGAGGTGGACGCCGTCTGCGATGACGCCGACTGCCATTTCCCCGCCTTCACCCACGATGAATGGGCGCCAGCAGAGACCGGAGAATGGATGAGCGACGCTCCGGAGAAGCCGCGCTACCGCTTCGTGACCTATCTGCGCAAGGAGTGAGCGGCATGAAAGTGGCAATCATCAACCGCTCCGACGAGCGGGGAGGCGCCGCTGTGGTGAGCGCGCGCCTCATGGAGGCGCTGCGCGCCAAAGGGGTCGACGCCCGCATGATAGTGGCAGAGAAGCTCAAGAGCTCCCCCTATATCTCCATTGCGGCTCCGCAATGGCAGCTCAGGCGCGCCTTCCTCGCCGAGAGGCTCGGCATCTTCCTCGCCAACGGCATGGACCGCTCGACGCTCTTCCGCATCGACACGGCGGCCGACGGAGTGGCGCTATGGCGGCATCCCCGGGTGAGGGAGGCCGACATAATATGCCTCAACTGGATCAACCAGGGGATGCTCTCGCTCAAGGGCCTCGGAAAGCTAATGGAGCTCGGAAAGCCGATAGTGTGGACGATGCACGACATGTGGTGTTTCACGGGCGTCTGCCATCATGCCGGCTCGCGTACGCGCTATCAC
>USHH01000147.1 GCA_900554345.1 uncultured Bacteroidales bacterium
TAGCCTGGTTGAAAGAAAAAGAAAAACCCCCCCTCCCCCAGCCACATCCTCACGAAGAAGAGCATCAAGCGCAAGAGAAACCTCGACCACACTGGGCTCGTGGCTTCCGCCAACCGCAAGGCCGTTCGTGAGCTCCTCAGCCTTTCTTAAGTAGGAGCGGTTTTCAACCCATTTTTTTATCCTTCAAAATTTTCAAAAACCGGATGACCAGCCTAAAGCGCCTCTACTGACGGCCGCTGACATCCAAAAAATTCTTTAAAAAGATGCCAAGATCAGTCAACCATGTTGCCTCAAGGGCAAAGAGAAAGAAAATACTCAAACTGACCCGCGGATATTACGGCAGTCGCCGCAATGTGTGGACCGTCGCCAAAAACACCTGGGAGAAGGGTCTCACCTACGCCTACCGCGACCGTAAGCAGAAAAAGCGCAATTTCCGCGCCCTCTGGATTCAGCGTATCAACGCTGCCGCCCGTCTCGAGGATCTTTCCTACTCCAAGCTCATGGGTCTTATCCACAAGGCCGGGATCGAGATCAACCGCAAGGTGCTCGCCGACCTCGCCATGAACAATCCCGAAGCCTTCAAGGCTATCGTCGACAAGGTGAAGTAAATCCCGTCACTGCACAGGCAGAAGATATGCGGGCTCTTCCTTTCGGAGGAGCCCGCTTTCTTTGGCTTTATTTTCAGTCTTGTAGGGACGTGCCTTTGGCACGTTTCCCCATCATCATGAATGAATCTGCCTCTGGTCGGTGTGCCGGTTGTTAGTGTTTGATGTCGTAGCCCTGGTTGGCCAGGTATTCCAGTATCCGGTAATGCATGGCGTGGCGGTAATAGTCGAGGATGTGGTCACACCAGTCGTTGTCGGTCGTGCCTCCGGAGCGCGTCTGGTTGTATTCCTTCACCCTTGCGTCGTAGGCTTCCAGCTCGTCGACCATCTGCTCCGCATCCTGGCGGTAGTGGTTCTGGTGGAACACGAGCGAGCCGGGCTGCTTCGGCTTCAGGTCGGGATGCTCGCGCGGGATGCCGAGCGCCAGGCCACACACCACAAACACACCTTTCGGCAGCTTCAGCATTTTGGCTACGGCGGCCGGGTCCACGGTGCGGAGATAGCCCACGCAGTTGCTGCCGAGGCCGCACGCCTGGGCTGCCACCACGGCGCTCATCATGGCCAGCGAGGCGTCGATGATGCCGATGGTCACTCCGTCCATGGTGTCGGTGAAGGGGGGCATGTCGAAGCCCTTCCGCTTAGCCAGCAGCGAGATCTTGTTGTAGTCGGAGCAGAATATCAGCAGTCGGTTGCAGGTCTTCAGCTGCTTCTGGTTGGTGAGCTGATAGAGCTCTTCCTTCAGCGTCTGGTCGGATATGTCGATAACGGAAAACTGCTGCCCGTTGTAGCTTGTCGGGGTGTTTTCCACGGCCTTGTAGATGAAGTCCATTGTCTCCTGGGGGATGGCCTCGCGCTCGTAGCGGCGGACGCTCGTGCGCTCCAGCAGGCACTCTTTTACGTCTTTCATTTGGATTATCTGTTGAGGTTTGATGTATGTATGCGGAAAAAAGGAATCGGCCGCCGGTGTCACCACCGGCAGCCGACCCTATAAGGTCCACACCAAAGGAATGTGATGAAACTCCGAATGACAGGATTTGAGTGCCGCCTGAATCTTTGTAATCCGCCTGTGCCCGAAGGGGCAACGCCTTGCGGCGTGGGGCCCGCCATCGACCCAGTGGCTTGTCTCGGTTTTTCTATAAAATTTGATGAGTTTCCCAATCTGCTTTGATGTGGGTTTTTTCAGCTCTCTTGCTTTGATTTTATAACGCAAAGTTAATGCAAATGGTTTGATGCTGCAATATCTGGGCCGATATTTTTTGCATCAAGTTATCTACATTATCCTTTAGCTGCCGCGTCGGCGAGCGCGAAGAGCCTGGCCGACAGGGAAGTGTCTTTCTCCAGATGCATCTTCTTGGTGAGTCGGTAGCGCATCGTCTCCACGCTGCGGATATTGCGGCGTGTCAGCGCAGCGATCTCCTTGTTGGTCATGTTGAGCATCACGTAGCTGCACATCCGCGTCTCTCCGGCTGTCAGGTCGGGATATTCCCTCTTCAGCCGGCTGAAGAAGGAAGGGTGGAGCTTCTCGAACTGTATGTGGAACATCTGCCAGAGGTCGTCGTAGGAGGCTATCTCCTTAAGCTCTCCCTTGATGCGCGAGAGCTTGTCGCCGTCGCTGAGTGTCTTGTCGTCGACGGTGGCCCCGATGCTGGCGATCGTCTCGTTGAGGCTCGCCAGTCGCAGCACGTCGGCAGCGCTCTCCTCGTCAGAGCCCCCGTTGTCTGTAGACTTCGGTGCTCCGTCAGCATCATCTCTCGTTGCCTGCGTGTGCCTTCTGACGAGCCTCAGAGCGGTAAAGACCGCAAGGAGTAGTGATATCGCCGTTGCCGTTATAGCCCATATCTTAAAGCCGCGTATGGCGCTGTCGCTGTCTTTTTTCATCTCCACCCCATTTTCAAGGGCCTCGAGATATTTCCCGGAGAGAGCCCTTATCCGGCTGCCGCTGACGGAGTCTTCCACGTAGCGTGCCCTTAGAAGGGTCGAAAACGCCTCGTCGGGTCGGCCTGCCTCATACAGCGCGTACGACTTTTCCCGGAGAAGCTTCGCCTCATATTCAATCCCTTTAGCCGTCATGATGATCTCGGGATGCTCGTCAAGAATCCTTAGAGCCTCTTCCGGTCTGTCCTGGCTTATGAGAAGTTGCATGTAGTTGTAGAGGCACACCGCATGATTGTAATGGTGTCGCCCATCGGTGATTACTCGCAGGTAGTATTGCGAGGCCATGTCCAGATCGCCGAGCTTATGGTAGATGAGCGCCATATTCCCTTCAAGCGCTGACTTCTCGATTTCCGTCACGGGATATTCGAGCATTTCCGCGCCATACTTCTGGGCTTCGTTATATTTACCGCTGTCGATGGCGTTGAGCATTTTTGAGAACAGCAACGCTTTCCTCATCCGGGCGATCGTATTGGCAGGCACATTCCTCTCCCTGGCTTTGCCAAGCATTCTCTCCCCGCGCTTGATATAATTAGACAGTGAATATTTCTCGGAATGCGTCTCCTTCGAGTATTCAGATATATAGTCTCCGGTGATTGTTATTGCGTTGATGTCATAATATAGCAGTGAGTCCGGTTTGCGCATGTCGAGAAGCTCATGCGCCATCTCTATGCCGTCGGCATATTCTCCGGCATTGAAGCAGGATTTCACCTCCATAAACATCACGTCGCATTGCCGGCTCGCTGGAAGAGATCGGAACTCCTCTCCCTTGAGCCGGCGGTATTCGCGGGTGAAGCGCAGTGCCTCCCGGAAATATCCGTTTTCATAGGCGAGATGTGCTTGAAGCAGAAGTAGGGAGTCGGCCGACGAGGGTTGCACCTGTCGCAGGGAGTCTGCATACTCGATGCGCTTAAGAGGCGGAAGGGTCTTGTCGGCTATTTTCAGCCGGTAATGAAGCGGCTCGTCATTGCTTCGGGCATATACCGGCAGGAGAGGCAGGAGGATGGCGATGAGCGTGAGGATCGTTTTCATGTGATGCGTTTATGGGCTGAAATTAATATTTTTTCTTGTTTTCTGCAACTTTCAGCGTCATTGATTTTGCTTTTTATTACTACAAAGGCCTTGCGACTCAGTTTTTAGGCGTTGTTTATTTCATTTATTTATAGCATGATATGTAGATGTAGTAATTTTGTGATGCTACTACATACCTGAAAGTAGCAATTTTGTTGGCCTTCAGGGGTTGCAGGTGCGCCCAGGCATTGATAACTTTGCGGCACTTGAGTCCTACACTCAGCTCATTAATATCTTTTACAACCAACATCCTTTCACATCACAACTACAAACACTATGAAGGATTTTACAATGATGATCGCCGGCATACTGCTGGCAATCCCCGGGATGGCTTTCGCGACCCGTCCTCAGGCTCCCGTCATGCCCGACGCCTCCATGCAGGCCAACGCCATCGCCACGGGAAAGATTCAAAAACGTGCCGACGACAGCAAACGCATGCGTAAGGCCGCCCCCATGAAGGAGACCACCTTCACCAGTTCCACGCCGGAGGGCGTGGAAAACGAGAAGGTATATTCCTGGCTCAACGAGAATGTGCCTGGCACTCTCGTCGATGGCCTCTACAAGTCGGCCACCGGCTATGAGATGGGGTGGTTCATGCCCCAGAGCTTTCGCGTATCCGGCATCGTCGGCAACTATGTGCTCGACGAGGCAAACTCCGAGATCTACATCTACAACCCCATCACACGCTACAACTCCTACTCCTACATCAAGGGCAGCATCGACGCCGACGGCAACATCACCTGCAAGATGCCGCAGCTTCTCGCATGCAACCAGCCTGATGACGAGGAGACATGGGCATACTACGTGATGAACGCGACACTCAATGAGGACAGGACCGCCTTCATCCCAGTCGACGGCGACCTCGATATACACTACACCCTCAAGGACGGAGTGCTCACTCTCAATGAGGGCAATCAGGTCGGCATGTTCGAGTATGTCCAGTATTATTACTGGGACGAGAACGACGAGAAGGTAACGGTGCCCGACACCTATTTCTGGGATATGACCGGATATTGCGACTATACTCAGTCGATGCGTGAGTTCAACGAGGAGGCCCCGAATCCCGGCAAGGACCTCGCAACGGAGACCTGGCGCGTGCTCTCCAGAGGACTCGACTCCTACAGCGAGACCCTGCTCGGCTACACCGCTACCGAGATCCAGGCCTGCATCGACGGCAACGAGTTCTGGGTAAAGGGTATCGACAGGAATGTGCCCGACTGCTGGTTCAAGGGCGACATCGAGGGCGACAAGATCACCTTCCGTAAGTCGTTTGTCTGCTACGACGATGTGGCCGGCTATTTCCAGTTCCTGCTTGTAGGCAATCAGGTTTGGGATGCTTCTGAAGAGGCATATATGTTCTCACAGGAGCCGGAGATGACATTTGATTTCGATCCCGAGACAAGGACTATCATCGGCCATGACACGCAGAGCATCTACGTCAATGCCGGCGACGAATACATCTACTACCTATGCCGCTGGCTTCAGCCCATAATCTCCGTCCCCGTCGATATGGCTCCGGCAACCCCGCTCACCCCGATCTTCCTCGACTACTGGGAGCGTGACCTCGAGGACGATTACTCAACCTCCGGCTTCCAGTTCGCCGTCTCGGCCTTCGACGTCAACTATACGGCCCTCTCCACCGACAACCTCTTCTATGAGATTCTCGTTGACGGCGAGCCATATATCTTCGATGAGGAGGCGATAGGCTCGATATGGGGCGATGTCACCGTATCCGGTGACGTGGAGCAGATTCCGTGGCTCCTCGACAGCGACAACATCTATCCCAACGGCACCAAGCGCACCATATATCATACCTTCATGGGATACGACACCATCGGTGCCCGCGTGCTCTATATCAACGACAATGACGACTATCTCTATTCCGACGCAATCGTATACAACGTGAATACAGGAGAGGTCACCGTCGTTCCCGGATCAGGCGTTGAGGAAATCGGCGTCGGCAGCCATGGCGATATCGTCGATGTGGTCTATACCTCGCTCGACGGCGTTCGCATCCAGCGTCCCGAGAAGGGCATCTACCTGATGACCGTCACCTACGCCGACGGCTTCGTGAAGACCGTGAAGGTCGCCCGCAGATAACGCATTCACAGAAAAAGCTTAGATACTAATGTAGATAGAGGCGGCGGGGGCCATGGGGTCCGGCCCCCCGCCTCCATCCGCCGGAAAA
>USHH01000148.1 GCA_900554345.1 uncultured Bacteroidales bacterium
CGAGGACTCCATGCTCGGAGTCTGCCGCCGTCTTATCGCGCAGCGCAATGGATAGCCGCGCCGCCACCGTGGGCACCTTCGACGGGGTGCATCGCGGTCATCTCGCCGTCATCGACTCCCTGCGCCATGAGGCCGCCGCACGCGGTCTCCGGCCTATGGCCGTCACCTTCGACCGTCATCCACTCTCGGTGGTGCGCCCCGACCGTGTGCCGCCGCTGCTCACCACTCCCCAGCGCCGCGACTTCTTCCTGCGCCGCGCCGGAGTCGAGCCGGTGGAGGTGGAGTTCACCCCGGAGCTCAGCCACCTCACCGCGGCCCGGTGGCTCGAGAGGCTGCGGCGCGAGTGGAACGTCTCGTTGATGGTGGTGGGCTACGACAACACCTTCGGATGCGATGGAGTGGGCCTCAGCATCTCCGACATCATGGAGCTCGGCCGCGAGGCCGGCATCGAGGTGAAGGAGGCGCCTGTGGTGCCGGGTGTCAGCTCCTCGGCAATAAGGAAGGCACTCATGACGGGACGCGTCGACACCGCCAACGACATGCTTGGCCGTGGCTACCGTCTCGAGGGCACAGTGGTGCCCGGCGAGGCGGTAGGACGCGCCCTCGGCTGGCCCACCGCCAATCTACAGCCTGTGGAGGGGATGTGTGTGCCTGCCGGTGGCGTCTATGCCGCCCACGCGGTGACGTCCGACGGAGTGATGCGTCCGGCAATGGTCAATATAGGAGTGCGCCCCACGCTTCACGACGGACGACCCGCTACCGTCGAAGCCCATATCCTCGACTTCTCGGGCGACCTCTATTCCAAGCCCCTCTCGCTTGTCTTCCGCAAGCGGCTCCGCGACGAGCGGAATTTCCCGTCGATCGAGGCTCTTCGCGGCGCCATTGCCGCCGATTGCGACGCCACAAGAGTTTTTTTCGCAAAAAAAGACTCTTGATAGCGAAAATTCATTATCTTTGTGATTCGTTAATCACTCGATATACCATGCCCGGAATTGAAGTTATAAATTTCGCCGCCAGGCCGAGTCTCGTGAGCCGCTATATGCTCGAGCTCCGCGACACCGCCATTCAGGGCGACCCAATGCGCTTCCGCGCCAATCTCGACCGCATCGGAGGCATCATGGCCTACGAGATCTCCAAGCGTCTCGACTATGCCGACGTAGAGGTCACCACCCCCCTCGGCACAGCCGTCTGCCAGGATTTCACCGACAAGGTGGTGGTCGCCACCATCCTCCGCGCCGGCCTGCCGTTCCACCACGGTTTCCTCCAGTATTTCGACCGCGCCGAGAACGCCTTCGTCAGCGCCTACAGGAAATACCGCGAGAAGGGCGACTCCTTCGAGGTGCTTGTGGAATACATGGCCTCTCCGCGTCTCGACGGCAAGACCCTGCTGCTCGTCGACCCGATGCTCGCCACCGGCTCGTCGATGGAGCTGGCCTACCGCGCCCTCCTCGGGAAGGGAACGCCGCGCCACGTGCACGTGGCTTCCGTCATCGCCTCCAGCCAGAGCATCGACTATATCCGCTCGGTGTTCCCGCAGGATTCCACCACCCTCTGGGTCGGAGCCATCGACGACGAGATCAACGCCCACAGCTATATCGTGCCGGGGCTCGGCGACGCCGGCGACCTCGCTTACGGAGAGAAAGACGACTGATGCGCCTCGACAGTATCGACATACTGAATTTCAAGAATATCGCGGAGGCCCGGCTGGAGTTCTCTCCGGGCGTCAACTGTCTGCTCGGCGACAACGGCATGGGAAAGAGCAATCTGCTCGAGGCCATACATTTCCTCAGCCTCACCCGCCCCATGAACGCCATGCCCGAGTCGGCCCTCATCCGCCACGGCAGCGACATGCTCATGGTCGGAGGCCACTTCTCCACCGATTCCGGAGCCACGGAGCATATCACCTGCGGAATAGCGAAGGGAAAAGGGAAGACCCTGCGACGCAACGGCAAGGAGTATTCCCGCATCTCTGAGCACATCGGGCGCTTTCCCGTGGTCACCGTCACTCCGCGCGACAGCGACCTCGTCAACGGCCCCGCCGAGACGCGCCGCCGCATGGCCGACATGGCAATCTCACAGGCCAACGCCGGATATCTCACCGAACTCATGCGCTACAACCGTGCCCTCGAGAGCCGCAACCGCATGCTCCGCGCAGGAGTGCGCGACAAGCTGCTTTACGAGGCGGTGGAGGCCGGGCTCGAGAGCAGTGCCGCCGTGATCCACGACCGCCGCCGCGAATGGGTGGAGACCATCACGCCCATGCTCGAGAGCTACTACTCGCGCATCGCCGGAACCGGCGAGACGGCCTCCATGAGATACCGCAGCCAGCTATCCGGGGCTTCCATGAGGGAGCTGCTCGACAGCCGCCGCCAGAAGGACGCCGCACTCGGATATACCTCGGCCGGCCCACACCGCGACGACATCGAGACCACGCTCTTCGACTACAGCCTACGCCAGCTCGGCAGCCAGGGCCAGGTGAAGACCTTCGCCATCGCCCTGCGGCTCGCCGTCTTCGACTATCTCGAGAAAAACGCCAACACCACCCCGCTGCTGTTGCTCGACGACATCTTCGACAAGCTCGACGCCGACCGCGTGGCCCGCATCATGCACGAGGTGAGCACCGCCGACTCCTTCGGCCAGATATTCATCACCGACACCAACCGCAAGCATCTCGACGACATCCTCGCATCCATCGGCGGCCAGCGACTGCTGCTGCACGTGGAGCGCGGGAGTTTCACCGTGATGGAGCCCTCATCCTGACAGCCATGGAAAGAAAGCAAAGCGTCTCTGTGGGTGATGTGCTCCGGCTGGCGGTCGAGCAGTGCGACATGTCGGCGAGGCTCGACGAATGCCGTGCCGTGGAGCTCTGGAGCTCTGTGGCCGGCGATTATATCGCCTCCCGATGCCGCCGCCCCGTCATGTCGAAAGGAGTGATGACCGTGGGCGTGGCCAACGCCGCCCTCCGCCACGAGCTCTCGATGTCGCGCTCCTCGATAGCGAGAGCCATCAATTCCCTCATCGGAAGGAAGGTGGTGGCCGACATCCGGTTTACCGGATAGACTCTTAAATGACCCTATATATACCGAATATACAGAATATGCTACAGACACCCGATTTGTCATCCTTCAGGAGCCGCCTCCCGGTGCAGCTCCGGTTTAACGACATCGACATCCTCGGTCATGTCAACAATACTGTCTATTTCTCCTTCTACGACACCGGCAAGGCCCATTATTTCAACGCCGTGCGCCACGGCCGCATGAACTGGCAGAAGGTGGAGACCGTCATCGCCAACGTCAACTGCACATATATGCAGCCCATCGTCTTCGGCGAGGAGATCGACGTCTACACCCGCTGCGTCTCCGCCAGCGAGAAGAGCTTCGTGCTGCTCCAGGCCCTTGTGGAGCGCAAGACCCTTACAGTGAAGTCGGTGTGCGAGACAGTGATGGTCTGCTACGACCCGGTGGCAAAGACCTCGATAGAGATGCCCGCCGACTGGAGGCGCGACTTCAATGAATACGAGGGACGCGACCTCCTGCGCCACAAAAACACTGACCGACACCTGAATGACCATGAAGACAGATAAAGAAGCGACACGCCGCCTCATGACCTCCATCCTCGAGGCCGAGGCACGCGCCGTCAGAGAGATTCCCGTCACCGACGCCTATGCCGACGCCATCGACATCATCATCGAGCACGTCCACCGCCGGGGGGGCAAGCTCGTCACCTCCGGCATGGGAAAGGCCGGGCAGATCGCCATGAACATCGCCACGACCTTCTGCTCCACAGGCACCCCAGCCGTCTTCCTCCATCCCGCCGAGGCCCAGCACGGCGATCTCGGCATCGTGCGCCCGGACGACGCCATGCTCCTGCTCTCCAACTCCGGAAAGACGCGCGAGATACTCGAGCTCGTGGAGCTCACCGAGCGATTGAACCCCGGAGTCCCTAAGATTGTTATTACAGGTGACGGGTCGTCTCGCCTCGCCGCCGCGGCCGACGTGGCCCTGCTCACCGCGGGAGCCCCGGAGGTCTGTCCCCTCGGCCTGACACCCACTACTTCCACCACCATGATGACTGTGATGGGCGATGTGCTCGTGGTCGGCGTGATGTCGGCCATCGGCTTCACCGCCGCCGACTATGCCCTCCGCCACCACGGAGGTTATCTCGGCCATAAGTCGACCCAGGCCGCCCGTTCCGGCGCCAATATTGATCACTGATAACTCCTTATAATGATGACACCCGTAGAAATTCCCCTTAACACCGACAGCTTCGACAGAAAGTCGGCCGACATGCGCATCATCAACGACGCGCTCGCCGCCCGCAAGACCGCTCATGAGATGATGGATGCCGACAGAAACATCGACGCCCTCGAGCGAACTGTCGACGCCCTGCGCACTCTCCGCGAATTCTCCGATTTCGACAACATAGAGTTTCGCGCTCTACTCATGGGGCTCATCTTCGACCTCGCCGAGGTGCACTACGCCCTCAAGGACTACCGCCAGAGCGAGAAAGAGCTCGACTGGCTTTTCAAGGTGCTCGACAATCTCATAAAGATCGACTCCGAGCGCTTCGGAAAATACCATATCCTCGCCATGGAGCTCTCCACACGCATCCTGCGCTCACGCCGCAAGGCAATGGATCTCCTGGTGAAACACCAGATCACGGCCGGGGCTCTCTACGACAAGGTGAATTCCGGCGTAGCAGCCGCTACCGACAAGCTCGTCGACTCCCTGCGCAATGTCGGCCAGCTCCTCGCCTCGTCGGGCGACTACAAGGCCGCCCTCAAGTTTTACGCCGAGGCCATCAAGTTCTCGAAGAAGCGCGCCGGCAAGGTGACCCGCAAGGAGATCAAGATGACTATCGAGATGGCCGAGATCATGATGCGCATGCGCCAGATGAGAGCCCGCGCCAAGCGACTGCTCAACGCCATCCTTCCTCATGCCATAGCCCTCGAGACCATCGAGCTTGAGGAGGAGATACTCGCCCTCTCCGAGATCATCGACGCCGATATCGAGCATGAGCCCAAATGGAAATCGTTTATCCACAAGATATCGCTCGCCGGCAGGAAGCTCAAGCTGAAAGCCACAGGCAAGGAGGCCGAGGCTCCAGCCGGAGATGAGGCTGACGCTGAAAACCACGATAACAGGAAGTAATAATGTCGACGATACTGAATACCGACGGCCGCGAGCTCCCCATCCCCGTGGTGAAGGAGCCGGCCACCTTCTCCTGCGCCATCGTCACGGCGCAGTGGAATTCCGCTGTTACCCATGCCCTGCGCGACGGTGCGGTCGACGTGCTCGCCAAGGCCGGTGTGGCACGTGAGAATGTGGCGCTCTATGATGTGCCGGGCACTGTGGAGCTTGTCAACATCGCCGGGCGCCTCGTCGCCCAGCGTCTCGCCAGCGCGGTGATAGTGATAGGCTGTGTGATACGCGGCGACACTCCCCATTTCGACTACGTATGTCAGATAGTGGCCGACGGAGTGGTCGAGCTAAACGCCAGGGGCAGCGTGCCGGTGATCTTCGGCGTGCTCACGGTGGAGTCCATGCAGCAGGCTCTCGAGCGCGCCGGCGGCGCGCTCGGCAACAAGGGTGCCGAGGCGGCCGAAGCCGCCATCCACATGGTCGATTTCGCCCGCAAGGTCAAGGATATGTGATCTCGCCCGCCGAATATTACGCTTTTTTTACTGTCAATTCACATTCCCATTTATTGCCGCAATGGCCGAGCCTGTTCTTTATCTGTT
>USHH01000149.1 GCA_900554345.1 uncultured Bacteroidales bacterium
CCGCCAGCGAGGCCGACGGCTACGCCTCGGTGCATCTGGCAAAGTTCCCGGAGGCCGACCCGGCACTCGTCGACAAGGACCTCGAGCGCAGCATGAAGCTCGCGCAGGACATCACTTCAGCCGTGCTCGCCCTGCGCCGCAAGGTGAGCCTCAAGGTGCGTCAGCCTCTCCAGACGCTCCTCGTGCCGGTGATGAACCCCGCCCAGCGCGAGGCACTCAAGGCTGTGGAAGACCTCGTGAAATCGGAGGTAAACGTCAAGACCCTCAAGATCGTAGACAACGAGGAGAGCGGCCTGGTGAAGAGGGTGAAGGCCGACTTCAAGAAGCTCGGCCCGCGCTACGGCAAGATCATGAAGCAGCTCGGCAAGGAGATAGCCTCGATGCCGGCTGCCGCGATCGCAGAGCTTGAGAAGAACGGACGCTACATATTCACCAACCTTCCCGGCGAGCCGGAGGGGACGCTCGACGACGTCGAGATCACGGCCGAGGACATCCCCGGATGGCTCGTGGCCAACGACGGCGACATAACAGTGGCCCTCGACATTACGGTGACTCCCGACCTCCGCAACGAGGGTATGGCCCGTGAGCTCGTCAACCGCATCCAGAACATACGCAAGGCCCAGGACTTCGAGATTACCGACCGCGTGCGTGTGCAGCTCTCCGGCGAGGCAGAGGTGAAAGAGGCCGTGGAGGCCTACCGCGACTATATAGCCTCGCAGGTGCTCGCTTCGGCAATCGAAATCCTTCCGGCCGCCGAGATAAGCGGCGGTCAGGAGCTTGACATCGACAATCTCAAAGTGACAGCGAAAGTAGAGAAATGCTGATGGCTGACAATCATGAACACGCCGCCGCCGGCCACGGGCTTCTGAGCCCCGCGTGGCGGAGGGCGGCCATCATTACGCTGGTGGTCATCGCCGACCAGCTGATAAAGATATGGGTGAAGACCCATTTCTATATGGGCGAGGACCTGGAGATCACGTCATGGTTCCATCTCAAGTTCATAGAGAACAACGGCATGGCCTTCGGCCTCGAGCTCTGGAGCAAGCTGGCCCTGACGCTTGGCCGCATTGCGGCCGTGGTGCTCTTCGTGTGGTTCATTGTCAAGACACTTAAGGCGCCGGGCCTGCGCCGCGGTTTCTGGGTCGCCATGGCGCTGATTACGGCGGGTGCGGCCGGCAACATCTTCGACTGCGTCTTCTACGGCGAGGTCTTCAACAATCCCATGCCGCCGGCCCACGCGGTGGCCTTCCCTCAGGGTGGCGGCTACGCCGGATGGTTTGAGGGGAGGGTCGTGGATATGTTCTATTTCCCCCTCTTCGATTTCTACTGGCCGGAATGGATTCCCTTCATCGGCGGCAGGTATTTCGAATTCTTCCAATATATCTTCAATCTGGCCGACGCCTCGATATGCGTCGGTGTGGCCCTCTTGATTATCTTCTATTCCTCCGATGTCACCAACGCCCTGCGTTTCGTGGGCATCGGCGCCGACGGCGAGGATAAGAAGGGAAAGAACGGCAAAAGAAAAGACCGACTGAAATGAGACTTCTGATGCTGGCGCCTCTCGCTGTGTCGCTTGCCATGCTTCCCGCATGCAGCAAGCGTCCGCCGGAGGTGCTCGATGAGGACGAGATGAGCGACTTGCTCGCCGATATGCAGATCGCCGAGTCTTATTCAGTCGTGACCGCCGGTGGCAACAACTCCCTGAATGCCCGCGAGGAGCTCGGACTCCGCGTGCTCGCCGCCCACAATGTGACGCAGGCCAGGCTCGACTCCTCTATGGCCTGGTATGGCAGAAATCTCGACACGTACTCTAAACTATACGAGAAGGTCGACAAGAAGCTGGACGCGAAGCGTCGGAAATATGTCGGCAACGGCAATGCGGAGGAAGACATGGAGGACAACATGTGGCCATACCATTATTTCGCAATGATATCCCCTATGGCTACCTCTGACGGCTTCTCATTCGCCGTTACCCCGGAGGCCATGGAGAAGGGAGACCGCGTTGAGTGGAAGATGCATCTCTCTCCGGCATCCTCATGTGTAATCACCCTCGGAGTGAGGTATTCCGACGGCATGCTCGGCTATGTGTCGCGCACGTTCAGCAACGACATGAGCCCGAAAATCACACTCCAGACCGACTCCTCGCGGACGGTAGGGGAGATCTACGGCTACATGCGCATGACGCCGCCACCCACCACGCCCGTGATGGCCGACAGTCTGCGCCTCACCAGACTTCCGCTCGACTCAGCCCTGTATTATTCATTCTTCTCGCAGAAGAAATACCGCGATCCCGGCTTATCGCGACCGGACGCCAAAAAGAAACCTCATGCCGCAGCCACAACAGAAAAGAAAGATTCTGTCGCGCCGGATCACGGTGAGAGCCGCTGACGGTTCTGTCTCTGTCCACCCTCTCGGCATAGCCCAGTTGACCAGGCATGCCGGCGACGGGGAGTTGTGGCGCCTTGTCTCGGTGACTCAGTTTTCCGAAGAGATAGAGGGTGTGGAATATTACGACTTCCCGGTCTGCCTCACAGAGACCTCACCGGGCCTATTCCGTCTTGACGCGTGACACAACTGGCATCCCAAGGGCTCCTTTGCCCACGGCCACCGCGATGCTGTCACCCTTGTGCCGCCGGTTGTATTCCTCCATGCTGATATAGAAGGCTTTCACGGAGCCCGACCCGAAGCGCACGTCGATATAATATTCGTAATAAGGTTCGCCTCGGCGGTAATGGTTGCGACCTACGCGCTGAGTGCGGTAATGCTTCTCCCGGTAGACACGCTCCACGACGCCTTTCTCCTCATGCGACGCTTTGCCGGATGCCGGAAGATAGTTGATGAGATATATGAGGAAGACGATGACGGGAGCCGCTACCAGCAGATGGCAAAGATAGTTGACCACCGGACTCGCCGAGCCGGTCAGCTTTCGCCAGCCTCGCCATGCCCCTACTCCCGTGGGCGCCGCTATCGCCAATGCCGCCGCTATGGGAATCCAAGGCGAAACTACAGTGTGGGCGTGAAGCCAGATCGCTCCTCCGCTAAGGAATATCACGATTATTGCGACAGCGCCAATCGCGATGCCGCGCACAATGTCTTTCCGCGAGACCTTTGCCATCTCAGTTTTTATGATTAATTTTGCATTACCAATAAAACGAATCAATTTATCATAAAATTATGCAAATGTCTAAAACAGTTCTGAAATTTATGGCCGTCGCATTGTGTCTGGCCGCGGCCGGCAATGCCTCGGCCCAGCTGAATCTCAAGAAACTGGCCGGTGCAGCCGCAAAGACAGCCCAGGCCGTGACCCTCACCGACGAGCAGATGGCCGCTTACGTCAAGGAGTCTGTTGACTGGATGGACAAGCACAATCCCGTGCTCCCCGCCGATGACCCCTACACAATACGTCTCGCAAAGCTCACCGAGGGGCTTAAGGAGGCCGACGGAATACCTTTGAATTTCAAGGTCTACAACGTAATCGACGTCAATGCTTTCGCCTGTCCTGACGGCAGTGTGAGGGTCTTCTCCTCCTTGATGGACATCATGAACGACGACGAGCTCCTCGGCATCATCGGCCATGAGATCGGCCATGTGATGAAGCATCACAGCAAAAAGGCTTTCAAGACCTCGTTGCTTACCGACGCCCTCAAGGACGGCATCGGCGCTACGGGAAATGTGGCGGCCGCGCTCACCGACTCCCAGCTCGGCGCTCTCGGTTCCGGTCTCGTGAATGCGAAATTCTCGCAGAAGCAGGAAAAGGAGGCCGACGACTGCGGCTATGATTTCCTCGTGGCCAACGGCCGAAACCCCTGGGGCATGGTGATGGCTTTCGAGAAGTTTCTCAACATGGAACAGGAAAGCGGAGCTAAATCCAGCTACATCGACAAGATGTTCTCATCACATCCAGAGACCAAAGACCGTATCAAACGCATGTCGCAGCGTGCCACCAAAGATGGATTCAAGCGACCTGCCGAGGGATTTTTTTCATTTAAATTTTTTAAGGTGAAGGAGGCGCCAGGGCAGTGATGCCATGGCGCCTCTGCTTGCATCTTATATCTATCTTCCTCAGTCAAGCTCTACGAAGAATGTCGGTATGTTTACCACAAACACATCGGGAGCCGAAAGGATGGCGCGGTGGTTTATCAGGTCGCCCAGCTGGATGTCGGCTATAACGTAGTTGCTCTTTTCCGAGCGATAAGACTCGTGAATGGTCTTGAAAGGGAGCATCTCCGGAATGGGAGTCTCCGTGTAGCGGAAATAGACTCTCAGTGTGACATCGGTGGTATAGGCCGGGCGGTCGATATACGCCATTTTCTTGTATTCGTAGCGGTAGCCGTGGAGGCGCGCCATTACGTCGCTCAGAATCGACGATGCTGTGGGAAGGCCTCCGGCTCCCTTGCCGAACATGAACTGACGGTCGTAGCACTCCCCGCGTATAACGACGCCGTTATACTCGTCGTCGACACTGTATATATATTTTGTCCTGTCGACAAATTCCGGCATCACAAACATCGTGAAGTTGTTGTCGCCGACCTTCGCCACCTGGGCCACCAGCTTGATCTTCACTCTCTTCTCCCGCGCATACACTATATCGGTCTCGTGGATGTTGGCGATGCCGTAAGTGAACACCTCCTCCGGCGCTACATATGCGCCAAGTGCGTGAACCGTGATGATGATCAGCTTGAAGAGCGAGTCGAAGCCCTCTATGTCGAAGCTCGGGTCTGCCTCTGCGAAGCCCAGCTGCTGTGCCTTGCGCAGGGCGCTGTCGTAGGCCTCGTGATGGTCGAACACCCTCGACAGAATGTAATTCGACGAGCCGTTGAGTATGCCCTTCACCTCCAGCAGCAGGTCGTTGTCGTAATATTCCTCCAGATTTCGTATCACGGGTATCGAGCCGCACGACGACGCGTCGTAGAGCAGCGCGGTGTCGTGGCGCCGCTGCAGCTCGACGAGCTCGGGAAGGTGACGCGCTATCATCGCCTTGTTGCCCGACACTACCGGTATACCTCTGCGCAGCGCTTCCGTCACTATCCTGTAGGAGGCTTCGACGTCATCCACTACCTCCACTATCAGGTTGATGTCGGGGGAGTCGAGTATCTCGCCCATGTCTTGCGTAAGAAGCGGCAATGCCGCCGACAGATGCGCAGGGCGCGGCTTGTCGATGCTGCGCACGCATATTTTCTTGATCTCGGCGTGAGCGTTTTTCGCACGCCCTATGACATCGTAGATGCCCTGACCCACGACTCCGAAGCCGAAAAGGCCGATATTTATCTTGTTCATCATGATTGTGATGTTTTGTTGTTGTCCATAAACGGCACGAGGATTTCATTAAGCCTGGCGTGCTCCACGAGAAATCCGTCGTGGCCAAACGGAGAGTCAATCTCCTCATAGCGGGAGCCGGGAATGCCGGATGCAAGCGCCCTCATCTCTCCCGGCGTGAAGATGATGTCGGTGGCGAGGCCTATCACTATAGTGTCGCTCCTGATACCTGACAGCACTTTCCCTATGCCACCTCTGCCGCGCCCTATGTCATGGGTGTCGAAGGCATTGAGTATCGTCATGTAGGAATAGACGTTGAATCTGCGGCAGAGCTTCTCGCCCTGATATCGCTGGTATGTGCATGCCCGGTGGGTTGTGGTGACCGGCTGCCCGGCGGGATTCTGCTGGGTGAGGTTGTAGCCGGGATTGCCCCGGGAGGGCGCATCCA
>USHH01000150.1 GCA_900554345.1 uncultured Bacteroidales bacterium
CATGTTTCCCCACCGGCGCTGGATGCCGCTGACTCGCCTGCCATTGAAACGTGCCGGAGGCACGTCCCTACAATCCAGATTCAGAATGACTTGGATAGGTTGGATCATCGGGCAACCTTGCGGGAGAGGCGTGAGCCGTCGGAGAGGGTCTCCACCAGGATGTAGATGCCATGCTCCGGACGGTCGACGCGCAGACCATGGAGATTGTAGTATTCGCGGCTTACGACATCGGTAGAGGTAACGCTCCCAACGCCGTCGTCTCCTACGTAATATGAGGAAGCGCAGTTGACGGGCACGCCGCCCACTTTGTTGAGCACGACACCCACGGCGCGAACCTTCTCAAAGTCGGTCACTATATGCTCTCCATCGAGGTTCTTCACTTCCTCAATCGGGATAAGGGTCTCGTATTCATAGTATTCCTTGGCTTTCATCGAGGAGGGTAGAGAACCCGGGCATCCTTTAACCTGGGGATACCATACCACGATGTCGTTGAAGGTAAGGCCGGTGACATGACTGTCTTTGCCTACGAAGAGATCCCAGAAGGGACCGGTCTGTTCCCCTTCGGCCGGATAGTCGGCGTAGGAATTGCTCTGTTCCCACGATGGATCCGAGAGTCCGTCGGCGAGCAGCGCGACGCTCCACACATAGTTTCCATCCTCGATGTCGCGCAGGAACCTCACTTTCGACACGGCCTTAAGGGTGGTGTGGGAGTCATCGGCCCATGAGAGGTCGACCGAGACATCACATGAAGCAGGTTGAGAAGCGATCTGCTCCCAACGGGCCAACACGGTGCCGGGGTCTATCTGGGAGTTGCGGTTGATGCAGGCTGCCGGATAGCCCTGCACGGGAATCGGGAAATACATCGGGTCGATGCATGTCATGGCTCCGTTCTCGAAGCTTGTGGAATGATAGGAGAGGGCCACGAACTGGTCGCCATAGAAGAGCTTGCCCTGCTCCATCATGACGTAGCCGCGCGGACACCATCCGCATTTCAGCCCGGTGAACTCCTCCACCAATGGACGGTTGGGAGCGAGGAAGTCGAGCACCTCGGCCTGGACCTCGCGGTCGGCGTCGAGCGAGCCGTTGGGCTTGCCGTTGACATTCGTTATGGAGAATGAGAGGGATGCCTCGCCCAGCTCCTTGCCCGCAGGCAGTTGTACACTTGTCTCCACACCTCTGCCGAAAACACCGGGCACCGGCTCCGGGGCTGTCCAGCTTCCTTTGCCGGAAAGGGTCCCGATGCTGTATTCATAATCGAAAGACTCGAGCTGCGATTTGCCATGGTTGTAGACGGTCACCGGCACGTCGATTCCCTCTTCAAGACTCATATACACCTTGGCTGGAAGAGCTGCGACTGCGGCATCCGACGCCACGTCGCCATCCAGAAACACCGTAATCGCGCTCACGAGATTCTCCCTCGAGGCGTAGTCTGCCCATTTAAGTTGCGATGAAGTGGCGTGGAGGAAGAAGCCTCCTTTTGTATCGCCCTGAGCCACGGCTATGGGTTTGAGGTTGCCGGGTGTTTCCTGTGTGAGGGAGTAGCCCACATAGAGGCCCTCGGCGGGAATCTCCACCGGCTCGGCGAAAGTGGCCTCGATCACTCCGTTGTAGCAGGTAGCCTTCACGGTGCAGATGTCGGGGTCGTTGACCTTCACGCCGTCCTGGGTCTTTGTCTTTAGCTCACTGGAGAGCCAGCCGCTGACATTGGTGAGCAATGATGAGGATGCCGATGTGTTTACACGGAATCCGGTGACTTTCTTACCGGTGAGGTCGGGATTGCCCAGCTGTACTGCTACATCGTATGTCTGTGCCTTGCCGAAGCCGTATTCCTGCTCCGGATTGCCGAATGTGTTGCATGTGAAATCGATAGTCTCAGCCCATACGGCGGCTGGGGCGCCTATCATGAATGATATTAAGATAGCTCTGTAATTCATAATCGGGAGAATTTAAATGCGCCCCGGCCCGCATGGGTGCCGGGGCGCTTCCATTTACCATTATTATGCTTATGAAAAAACTACTGTCCTTGCTTATTTCACGATCTCCTTGCGGACGGATCCATCAGACATCATGATGATCACGAGGCCCTTGTAATCGTCGCCCACGCGCACACCGGAGGTGTTGAAGCGTGCGGTCTCCACGGCGTCGGCTGCGATCTCGGCTCTGTCGGTGATATAGGAGTCGCCGGTGGCCATATCCACTGCCATCACGTCGCTCGATGTGGAGTATGTGATCTCGTTCTCAAGCTTGTATTGCGATACGGGCTGGAATGCGTAGAGCTGGCTGTCATTGAGGCCTGTGAAGGTGTAGGAGCCTGTGCCGGCGGGCACTGTGACTTCGGAGGCGAGTGTGCGGAGCAGGTCGCCTGCCTTCACGTCCTGGGTGATATCGAATGCGCCGAGGGCGAAGGGGGTGTAGTTGTAGGTCGAGAATTTGACACGCTCGCCTTCCCTCACGCTTTCAGCCGGGATGGTGAGATAACCGTTGATGTAGCCATCCTCAGGCACCTGTATGTAGCTTGACAGGCCACACTCGAGGAAGTCGATGACAAATGACTCGCCATACATGCCGTAGAGCTCGATGTAGACGTAATACTCACCGTTGGCCGGGTTGACAGGGAGTGCCGGCGAGATAAGCTCGCTGTAGTAGTCGGCGTTGCCGATGAGGTTCTGTCCTACGATATTGTTATTGCCGCTCCAGCCGGGCATGTCGGTGTAGTCGTCGAGATAGCCTGCGCCGTTGTTGATAGGAACCATTGAGTCAAGACCACTGCCGCCTGAACATTTGGAGAAAGTCTCGTTGAAGATCTCGCAGTCGTCTTCATCAGCCTCCACCTTCACGACATCGAAGTTGCGCACGAGGAAGTTCTGCGCCTTGGGAGCGTCGATCCAGTTGGCTGTATAGCTGCCGTTGCCTATGTTGGTGGCCTTGAGAAGGGCCGGAGCGGCCACGCCGAAGGCATGGTGCTTCTCACCGATGGTGAAGTCAAGTACATTGTGGCTTCGTACGCGATACCAGTATTCTGTCTCGGGATCAAGGCCGGTGAAGGTATAGCTGCAGGGATCACCGTGCTCGGTGTTGCCGTAATAGTTATAGGCATAGTCGTCATCGGTGGGATCGTAGACCGAGCTGCCATCGGCTCTTACGAGCTCGAAAGGACGCTCACCCCAGACTTTCACATTGTCGAGCACGAGGGAGTTGCCCTCCTTGAAGCCTTCGGGGTAGAGGCGGACTGATTTATATATGCCTTCAAACCTCTCACCCTCCATGATGTAGTTGATGTAATATCCGGAAGGTACGTAGAAGGCGTCGCAGACCACTTGTGCCAGAGGCTGCCAGCCGTCGTCGGTAAGACCGTCGACAAGGAGAGTCCCGAGGAACCACTGGGGATCGAAGTCATCGTTGGTATAGCCGTCGGGAAGATCGAAGTAAGCCGAGAAAGACAGGAAGCCGAGCGTGCCGCCGAATTCCGGGGTTACCAAAGCTGCGTCAACGCCATTGCTGTTGAAGCGGAGACCCTTCGACTCATTGACACCGATGCCGTCTTCAACCGTGGCGTCGGCTGTGACTCCTTCAGGGAGGGTGCCGTTCTCGAAGTCGTAGGTGTCATCGATACCCTTGTCGGCGGTATAGTTCACCTTCCAGAGGTCGATATAGTAGTTGAACGAGCGGCGTACGGGATCCCAGTTGATGGTGAAGCCGTCATCGGTGAATTTAGAGGGCTCACGCACAACAGGACATGCCAGGAAAGTGGCTGCATCGGAGATCTTGATATAGTCGATCTCGATGGCGTCGCCGGTACGGAATGAGAGGTAGCCGTCTTTGTCGGCTCCTTCGTTGCGGAAGGTGAAGGTCAGGTCAACCCATCCGTCGTTTTCGTAGATCTGGCCGCTCTTCAGCGAGCCGCCCGTGTCGGTGACAGGAAGCCGTGCGCCGTCATAGCCGCCTACAACGGCCATTACAGAGAAGCTCGAGCCTGGAGTTGTGGTATAGCCTATCTCGTTGTCGGCACCCCAGAATGTCTTGGCGTAGCGGGCACGCACCGTCACGGTCAGGTCGCCTGAATACTCGCCGAGAGGGGTGTTGATGTAGGCGTCCATCATGGGGTTGTATGCCTGGAGCACAATGGATCCGTTCTTGCCTGCGTATACCCAGTCGCCCTCCCATGTGCCGCTGTTGGGGGTGTACTCGTTGTCCATGTAGCGCCCGGGCTCGAAGTAATGGCTGGCCACTACTTCGGCATAGCGCTCTCCAAGACCTTCGATTGTCTCGGTCTCGCCAGCGGGTACTCCGCTGAAATCCTCTTCAAGGAGGGTCTGGGCGCGCGTCACGCCAGGCTCCTTCTGCTCGGGCACCTTCAGGGGCTCGGGTGTCACGTCGCTTGTGGAGAGGATTTTCGGACGCTTTGTCTCCTCGGCGGCAGCTTTGCTGTCGACCGGTTTCAGATGGATGCGCTCGCCGGCAAGTGTCGTGCCGGCGACGCCCGCTGCGAGCAGGAGCGCTGTTCCGATCAGGGTAGATGTTGTTTTCATATATCGTTTCATGTCTCCGGGGTTGTGGATTGTCGGCGCCGGAGACGGAGACTGTATCTCCGGCAACAATTTTCTGATTGTTCTTTATATAATCTTTATATAAAATGTAGATCCGGCTTGTAGGGACGTGCCTCCGGCACGTATCCCTGCCGACCGATGCCTGGCAGGCTCCGGTCAGCGTCTTTCGGAAATCGGTATTGACGTCGTATTGGTGTTTTCCTGGTCATTGTCGTTGTGGGGCGACTGACCGGCATATACCACCCCTCCGCCACCTACTATCGCGATGGCCAGTGCTGCTGAAGCAATCTGTTTTTTTGTTGATTTTGCCATGTCGTATATGGTTTTTAAGGTTAATCCGTCAAAAATCTGACGTGGCAAAAGTATAGCGAATCACGCAAATATGATGCAAAAAATCAATGAAGTTTGTTCTTATGACGGCTGATAAGAACAAACTTCCTTAATTAGAACATTCATCGGCGTTGATTAGAACCTTTACTGCGCCGATTGAAACATGACGGCTAATGCCGGTCGCGGCTCATCTTCTGATACTGTGAAGGGGTGAGCCCTGTGAGCTTCTTGAATACCTGCACGAAATTGCTGCGCGACTTGAAGCCCACCATGTCGGAGATGGCCATGATGGTGAGTGTGCTGCTGGCCTTCTCATCCTCGAAGAGGCGGCATGCCTCGCGGATGCGGCTTTTCTGGACCTCGTTGATGAAGTTGGTGCCCATGGCGTTGTTGAGGCACCTCGACACCCTCCTTTCGGAGGCGCCGACAAGGTAGGCGAGACGTTCCATGGAGAACTCCTGCGAGAATACATCACGGGAGGTGGCGAAAACTTCCGTTATTTTCTTCACCAGCTCAGGATCTTCCGCCTCGGAGTCCCTTGGCTCAACATCTTCTATTGCCTCTGAGTCGGTTTTGGCAGGCACTCCATCCGCCGGCTCGTTTTTGTCGGCGGCGTTCCCCTCTTTCCTTGCAGCCTTAGGGGTAGGCTCGATATTGAGTATGTCGTGCCGGCTTTTCTCGAAGAGCAGCTTGTTGGCATTGAGCAGTCGCCGTCGTGAGACCCACGCCCAGATGCCTAAGCCGAGAATAATGAGAAGGGCTCCCGAGACTATAGCCAC
>USHH01000151.1 GCA_900554345.1 uncultured Bacteroidales bacterium
GCCGTCCTTTGTACCCTCCTCGGAGCGTGCGAGCACAAGGTGAATGTCGGAGTCGCCGTTGGTGATGAAGCGCTTCACTCCGTTGAGCACCCACTGGCCGTCTTCCTTCTGGGTGGCCTTGAGCATCACCGACTGGAGGTCGGAGCCGGCGTCGGGCTCGGTGAGGTCCATCGACATGGTCTCGCCGGCGCAGACGCGTGGGATGTATTTCTCGATCTGCTCGGGCGAAGCGAACTCATAGATTGTCTCGGCGCAGTCCTGAAGGCCCCAGAGGTTCTCAAACCCTGCATCGGCGCGGCTCACGATATCAGCGGCCATGATGTAGGGAGTGATGGGGAAATTGAGGCCGCCGAGGCGACGGGGCATAGCCATGCCCGAGAGGCCGGCCTTGCGGGTGGCGTCGAGGTTCTTCTTCGTGCCGTCGGCATAGACCACATGGCCGTTTTCCACATGCGGGCCCTGTGCGTCGACATCAGCGGCGTTCTCGGCGAAGATATCGCCGGCGAGCTCACCCACCACCTCGAGCACCTTGTCGTAGCTGTCCATGGCGTCCTCGAAATTCTGCGGAGCGTAGTCGTATTTGTCGGCGTCAGCGAAGTTTCTCTCCTTCAGCTCAACGATTTTCCTCATCATCGGATGGTTGAGATGAAGCTTGAGCGAAGCGTTGTCTGTATAGAAATTAGCCATTGTCTTATTTGGAGTTCTTTTTGTAATACTTGATCAGTCTGGGCACCACATCCTCGATCCTGCCGGTGATGACATAGTCGGCGATGGTGTTGATGGGAGCGTTGGGGTCTGAATTGATAGAGATGATGATGGAGGAATCCTGCATGCCGGCGATATGCTGGATCTGGCCGGAGATGCCGCAGGCGATGTAGAGCTTCGGGCGGACGGTGACACCTGTCTGGCCGATCTGGCGGTCATGGTCGATCCATCCGGCGTCGACGGCGGCACGCGATGCGCCCACCTCCGCGCCGAGAGTGTCGGCGAGCTTCTGGAGCAGCTCGAAGTTCTCCTTGCTGCCCACGCCGTAGCCGCCGGCCACGATGATGGGGCTCCCCTTGAGGTTGACCTTCGACTTCTCCACATGGCGGTCGATGATCTTCACCACGAAATCCTCGGGGCGGGTGTATTTGTTGACGTCGAGCTCAACGACCTTACCCACATAGTTGGAATCCCTGGCCTCCTTCTTCATCACGCCCTCGCGCACGGTGGCCATCTGGGGGCGGCACTCGGGATTGACGATGGTGGCGACGATGTTGCCGCCGAAAGCCGGACGGATCTGATAGAGGAGGTCCTTGTATTCCTTGCCGGTCTTGGCATCGGTATAGTCGCCGATCTCCAGAGCTGTACAGTCGGCGGTGAGGCCGCTGTGGAGGGCGGAGGAGACACGCGGGCCGAGGTCACGGCCGATAGAGGTGGCGCCCATGAAGGCGATGCGGGGCTGGATTTCCCTGAAGAGGTTGATGAGGATGGAGCTGTGAGGGAGTGATGTATAGGGAAAGAGGCGGTCGTCGTCTACCTTATATATAGTGTCGACACCGTAAGGGAAGATCTGCTTCTCGATATCCTTGAGATTGCTTCCGGCCACCACAGCCTCAAGCTTGATGCCGAGCTTGTCGGCGAGCTGGCGCCCCTTGGTGAGGAGCTCGAGACTGACGTCGGCCACTTTTCCGTCTTCATATTCGCAATAGACGATCAGATTGTTCTTGTCTGTCATGATTGTGGGTTTTAGGGCTTCATCAGCCTATTGTGTGGTTGGCTATAAGTTCCTTGATAAGAGTCTCAAGCTGCTCGTCGGTATTCTCGATGCGGCGTGCGTCCTTTGCGGTGAAGACCACGTTCTCGATCTGCTTCACCTTTGTGGGGGAGCCGGCGAGACCGCACTGGGCGAGATCGGCGTCGACCGAAGCGGCCGACCACTCGCCGATGTTGAGGTAGGGGCGCTTGGCGATGAATGCCTGCTTTGCCTCATCGGCTGCGACCTCGGAGGGCACGGCTGCATATTTGAATTTCTGGAGCGACTTGGCGTTTCTGGGGCGGCATGCCTCGGCCGAGCCGTTGACCGTCACCACGAGGGGCAGGGCGGCCTTCACGGTCTCCACGCCGCTCTCGATGCGGCGCTTCACGGTGATGACGCCGTTGTCGACGCCCATGATCTCCTCGGCGTAAGTGATCTGCGGGATACCGAGCTTCTCGGCGATCTGGGGGCCTACCTGGGCGGTGTCGCCGTCGATTGCCTGACGGCCGCCTATGATGATGTCAAAGTCACCTATCTTACGCACGGCGGCGCTCAGGGCATAGGAAGTGGCAAGGGTGTCGGAGCCGGCGAAAGCCCTGTCGGAAAGCACGATGCCGCCGTCGGCGCCACGATACATGCCCTCCCTGACAATCTCTGCGGCGCGAGCCGGGCCCATAGTCAGGACAGTGACCTTGCTGCCAGGATACATCTCTTTGAGTTTCAGTGCCTGCTCGAGCGCGTTGAGATCTTCCGGATTGAAAATCGCGGGCAAAGCAGCGCGGTTGATTGTGCCGTCGGCCTTCATGGCGTCTTTCCCCACATTGCGGGTATCGGGCACCTGCTTGGCCAGCACAATAATGTTTAAGCTCATATCTATTATGTTATTATCTGGGTATTTTTTCACGAAACAAGGTAAGCAACCATATTCAAACGGAACAATGCGATTGCCTACTCAGGCTACAAAGTTAATAAAAAATCCCAATACTTCGGGCAAAACATGGCCGTCGGAGGTTTTAAAATTGCAATATTGATAATTAATGAGTAATTTTGCGCATATAAAACCAGAAAAAGCAATTAAAAAGGTATGCCACACCTTCGCCATATATTATCAGCCCTCCTCATCTCGCTTGCCTCAGCGTCTTACGCCGACGCCATCGACGATGCTCGCGCCCTTGTCGCCGACGGCGACTACAGCGGCGCTCTCGAGACGCTCCGGACAGCAGCCGGAAGCAACGCCGCGCTCAAGGGCAACCAGCACTGGAACTATCTCACAGGGCTCTGCGAGTATGAGCTCGGCGACTACACCGATGCACTCCCCTATCTGGAAACGGCCCGCGCCAAGGGCAACAGGGACGCCCTACTCTATCTCGGGCGACTGGCCTTCCTTGATTATGACTTCGAGAAGGCGACGACGCTTTACGGTGACTACAGGAGCGCACGCCAGAAGGCCCGACAGGAGCCCGACGAGCAGCTCGACATCTTCGAGAGCCAGCTCACCAACGCCGAGAACGCCCTCCAGAGGGTGGAAGACCTGATGGTGATCGACAGCATAGCCGTGGATAGCAGCGGCTTCTTCAAGCATTACCGTCTGCCGGCGTCAGCCGGCCATCTGCTGCTGCCCGAAGAACTTCCCGGACAGCTCGGGAAGCCCGACACCGACATGGCCTTCGCCAACGAGAGCCGCGACTTCATGATGTGGGCCCAGCCTGACTCCACCGGCACCATGCGCATCGTGGAGACCACCCGACTCACCGACGGCAGCTGGCAGACACCTTCCTACACCCCGGAGACCCTCAACGGCGGAGGCGACGCCGACTATCCCTTCATGATGGCCGACGGCACGACCCTCTACTTCGCCGCCGACGGCGACGAGAGCATGGGAGGCTACGACATCTTCGTGGCCTCGCGCGACGCCACCACCGGCGAATACCTCGCGCCGCAGAACGTGGGTATGCCCTACAACTCCCCCTACGACGACTACATGCTGGCCATCGACGAGCTCAACGGCGTGGGATGGTGGGCCACCGACCGCAACCTCCTAGACGGAAAAGTGACCCTCTATGTCTTCGCCACCAACGACATACGCCGCAACCTCGACGCCGACGACGAGAACCTGCTCTCGCGGGCCAGAATCTCCGCCTACCGAGACAGCCAGGACCCGGCCGACCGCCGGAAAGCGGACGAGCTTCTGGCTGCCATCGACGAGATAGATACGGATGCCGCCACCGCGCCGGAATTCTATCTGCCCAACGGCAACGGGACATATTTCCACTACATGAAGGAGCTGCCGGCGAAGGCACATGCTCCCATGAAGCGCTACATGCAGGCGCAGAAAGAGATGGAGGCTCTGCAATCGAGGCTCGACGCCACACGCCGACGCTACCATGACTCCCCCGCTCCCGCGCTGAAGAGAGACGCGCAGGAGCTCGAGAGGCAGCGCGACACACTTGCCATAGAGCTCAGGAAGATGCGCAGCGACGTCTACGCCGCAATGCGGTAGGCCCCGGCCCGATTTCACATACGCAATATAATAACCATAGACCTTATTTTCAACCAAACATCATGATTTCCTTTACAATCGCACTCGCAGTGCTGATACTCGGCTATTTCACCTACGGCACGCTGATGACACGCGTCTTCGGCCAGGATTCCACACGCCTGACGCCGGTGAAGAAGATGGCCGACGGGGTAGACTACGTGGAGCTCAAGCCCTGGAAGATATTCCTCATACAGTTTCTCAACATAGCCGGCCTCGGCCCGATCTTCGGAGCCATCATGGGCGTGATGTATGGCCCGGCAGCCTTCATCTGGATAGTGTTCGGCACCATCTTCGCCGGGGCCGTCCACGACTACATGTCGGGCATGCTGTCGCTGCGCCAGAACGGCGCGTCGCTTCCCGAGATCGTCGGCAGCCAGCTCGGCAACAAAGTGAAGAACGTGATGAGGGTGTTCGCCCTCGTGCTGATGATCCTCGTGGGCGCGGTGTTCGTCTACAATCCCGCCGACCTTCTGGCCATGCTGACCCCCGACTCCCTCGACAAGACATTCTGGATAGTGGCCATATTCATATATTATATGGCGGCCACCCTTCTTCCCATCGACAAGCTGATCGGGCGCCTCTATCCCCTCTTCGGCCTTGCGCTCCTCTTCATGGCCAGCGGCATCCTGGTGATGCTCTACGTCCACAGCCAGCAGGTGCCGGAGATCTGGGAGGGATTCTACAACCATAAGCCGGACCCGGAGGCCAACCCCATCTTCCCGATGATGTTCGTGTCGATAGCCTGCGGCGCGATTTCGGGCTTCCACGCCACGCAGTCGCCGATGATGGCCCGCTGTCTCCCCGACGAGAAATACGCGAAGCCGGTGTTTTACGGCGCGATGGTGACAGAAGGCATCGTGGCCCTGATATGGGCGGCTGCGGCGGTGGCCTTCTGCAACGGCTACACCGGCCTTCAGGAATTCTTAGGCAACGGCTCGCCGGCGATCCTCGTCGACACGATGTCGAAGAGTTGGCTCGGCTCGGTGGGCGGCGTTCTGGCGATCCTCGGCGTGATAGCGGCGCCGATCACCTCGGGCGACACGGCTCTGCGCAGCGCGCGCCTGATCGCGGCCGACTTCCTCGGCATCAAGCAGAAGAAGATCATGAAGAGGCTTCTGATCTCGGTGCCGGTGTTTGTGCTCTGCTTCATCATCATGCTTATGCCCTACGACGCTCTGTGGCGCTATTTCGCGTGGAGCAACCAGGTGCTGTCGGTGTTTACGCTCTGGACCATCACGGTGTGGCTGGGGGGG
>USHH01000152.1 GCA_900554345.1 uncultured Bacteroidales bacterium
GGCCGGCGGGGGCTTCAACGCCGCCGATGCGGCTCCGGGCACCGACCTCAAGCCCGAAATGACCAATGCGCTCGAAGCGGGTTTCGAATGGCGTTTCTTCGGCGACCGGCTGGGAATCAACGCCACTTACTACAAGACCAACACCCACAACCAGTTCTTCAAGCTGCCGGCCCTGTCGGGCGAAGCCTATGCTTTCCGGTACGAAAATGCCGGCAACATCGAGAACGAGGGCGTCGAGGTGTCGCTGAGCGCCTATCCGGTTTACGGCAGCGGTCTGACGTGGCAGTCGGTCGTGAACTTCGCGCATAACAGGAACCGGGTGATAAAACTGCACGACGAACTGCGCGAATATGCCTACGGTCCGTCGAGTTTCTCGTCGTCCTACGCCATGAAACTGGTCGAGGGCGGGGCGATCGGCGACATTTACGGCCGGGCGTTCGAGCGCGATGCCGACGGGCATATCGTTTACGAAACCGAAGGCGATTACGCCGGCCTGCCCCGCACCGCGGGCGACGGCAATACCGTCAAGGTAGGCAATGCGAATCCCGTGTTCGCGCTGTCGTGGAGCAACACCTTCTCTTACAGGGGCGCGTCGCTGTCGCTGATCCTGATGCCTTTGCGACGTAGGATCTTGCAGATCTTCTCCCTTACGTCTGAGCCTTTCTCCGGGGCGAGAAGCAGCGCTGCTCCGCAGCCCACGATTGCGCCCCCGAGGAACGCATACAGTATGTTCAGTGCTTTCATTTCAGGTCTGTGTCTCTTTTAGATGTTGCTTTCGATTTTGTCTTCAATCTCGTCTACGAGTTCCTCCATCTTCGATTTCTTAAGGTTGATGCCCTTTTCCTTGAGAAACTCCATGATTTTCTTGCGGGTGTCGTCGCCTTTCTCCGGGGCTACCAGGAGACCGACTGCTGCGCCTGCGATGGCACCGCCAATCACTGCGCTGATTACATGTATTGCTTTCATTTCCTAATTTTTATGGTTTTTTATGTTTCCTGTTTTCCTTTCCGAGGCCGCTCGCTGCGGCTGCTCTTTAAAAATATTAACAAATATCGTTCCAATTTGTTTTGATGCCTGGCGCCTCATGCCTCTTTTCATCGCTGCGCCATAGATGCCGACGCCACGGCCGTATAGGCCTGGAGACCCTGCTCCGAAAGCTCCACCAGGCGCATGTCGCCCTCAGGTGTGATCATCTTCACGTGGCCCTCGTCTACCATCGTCATGAAGGGATATTTCTTCCCGTCGGCTTCCACGGCCCATGTCTCGCTGTCGCCGTCATAGTCGAGCTTCACTATCTCGCCGCCGGGACATTCTATCGTGTAGCCCTCGCTCGTCGAAGCGATATGGTAGACACCTCTGTCTGTCTCCACCGTCCTGTTGGTGGCTTCCATGGGATTGTTGCCGCTCCAGAACTCTATGGAGTTAAGAACCAGAAGGTCAACCACCGCAGTTACTTCATAGACAGGCACTATCCAGAATGCGAAAAACACGAGTTCGTTGACAAATTTCGGCCCAACCTGCTTGTTCCAGTTGAGCACCCGGTGGGTGAGCGTGAAGTTGCCGATACACGATGTCAGTCCCACCGTGGCGGCCAGCGACAATACCGCTGCCGCCGTGAGTGTTTTCTTCTTCATGATGTATTTGTTTTTTTAGTTTCATTTCCTGTAGCCATTATACGTGCGCATCACCGTCTCCACGAAATTCACCGTCTCCCGGCCTCGGAAATATCCGTTTTTCACTACCGGGTCGTTGTAGTATTTCGGATTCGATTTCATGAGGATGGCCTCGCTCACGTGCCCCTCCCAGCGCGTCGGGTCGTAGCCGTATTTAGCCGCGAGCGCTATGCCGTCGAGCACGTGGCCCAGCCCGCTGTTGTAGGCGGCGAGCACAAATTTAATTCTTTCATCCGGATCCGCAATCTTTTTTTGCAGGCTTTTGTCTAATTTGGCCACTAATGCGGCGCCTGCGCCAATATTGACATCAGGGTCGCGCATGTCGCGTCCGCCGTAGCCAAGCGCGCGCGCTGTGCCCGGCATGATCTGCATGATCCCCTTGGCGCCCGCCCAGGAGCTGACGTCGTTGCGGAAGCGCGACTCCACGTATCCGATGGCCGCCAGCATCTCCCAGTCGCGTCCCGACGCCGCGCTGTGGCGTTGAAACAGATGGTCGTAGGGGGAGATGCTGCCGTCGCCGCGTCTCGTCGCCGGCATCGCGTCGAGGACATCGGTGGCCAGCACTTTGCTGTTCTCGAAATATTTCTTGTATAGGTTTTTGGAGAATCCCTGATGGGCGAAGGTGCTGTTCCATGTATCGATTTCCCGGGCAAGCACCGAGTCCTTGCGGCTCACGGCCCATCCCGACATCTGGTCGAGGCTGACCTTCATGCTGATGTCGAGGTCGGGATAATACGACTTGTTGAGCTCCGCAACGTCTGAATCCACCACCGTCAGCGGGATCTCTCCGTTGTGCACCATCTCGATAAGGTCTTCCGATATCAGGGTGTCGCGGCTTATGGGCTTGATGATGAGACCCCCGCCCAGCTCCGCGTTGAGGTTGTTCATCCGGTAGTGGTATTTGGAGTCTTTCTCCACATAGATCTCCTTACCCACCAGCTGGGTCACGTCGGTGATCTTCTCCCGTCCGTCGGGCTGCACCAGCACCTGCCACGTCACCTCCTTAGGCCCGCAGTAGAGCACCTTGCGCGTGTATTCTCCGATGCGCGGCACGGGATATGCCGCCACGTCGGCCTCGCCCCGGTCGAGCATGTCGAGTAGCTCCTGAAGATTCGACGCCACCTTGAGGTCCATCACGTAGCCGGCGCTGTCGGCAAACTGCCGGATGTTCTCGTAGTCGAAGCCCATGTCCTGGCCGCGGTAGTTGAAATAGGAGGTCGGGCTGTAGAGGGTGGCTACGCGAAGGGTGTCTCGGTCGCGCTCCGGCTCGGCCCCCTTGCTCCGGCTGCCGCAGCTCCATAATGCTGTCGCCACGATGAGCGTCAGAAGCGCCGCCGCCCCGTGAGTCTTTATCTTTTTCATTGCCTTCATTTCTTTCATGGAGTCTGTCTTTATTTCATCTGCGTTCGGCGCCAAACGATATGCTGTAGCCGTCGTCGTATCCTTTGTGGCTGATGGTGATCTGCGAGGCCAGGCGAAGCTGGGGATGCCCGGTCTCCGAGTTGAGCCTGTCGATCACCTGCATCAGCTTCCGCCCGGCGGCTTCACGCTCCGGTTGCGGCTCATCGAAGAGCGACGGCATAACGGAGTCCTCGGCCACTATCTCGCCGAGCACTATTCCGGCACGCTTGTAGGCGAGCGAGGTGTCGAATATCCTGTTGAGCCCCTCCACTGCCGCCGCCGCTATGGTAGGCGTGTCGTTGGCCGGCTTTGTCAGCCGCAGCGTCACTTCCGGGGCGTGGAAGCCGTTGGCGGTGTGGAAGCGGTTGGTGACGAGAAACGCCGTCACGGTGGAGCATTTCCCCTTCATGGCGCGGAGCCGCTGCGAGCAGTGGGCGGCATACACGGCCATACGAGCCCGAAGATAGTCGTAGTCGTCTACATCGTACGGGAAGGTACGCGTCTCGCTGATGCTCTGCTGGAGCTCTCGCTTCACGTGGGCCAGCTCGATGCAGGGGAGTCCGTGGAGTTCCATCCACGATTTCTCGCCGTTGATGCCCAGCATCCTGCGTATGCGGTGGCGGTCGGCGCGGTAGAAGTCGCCGATGGTATAGACGCCGCTCTGATAGAGGCGCTTGGCCAGCCGCCGCCCGATGCCCCAGAGGTCGCGTATCTCCAGAGTGTCGAGCAGCCGTTCGGTGGCCTCCGTGTCGCTGAGCATTCCCACAGGCTCACTCTTCTTCTTGCAGACCTCGGTCACGATCTTGGCCAGCGTCTTCGACCGTCCGAAGCCGATGGTCACGGGTATCCCGGCCTCTCGCTGACAGGCTTTCCTGATCTCCAGGCCTATCTGGAGCAGCGCTCCCTGCGGGATGCCGTCGACGTTGAGGAAGGCCTCGTCGACCGAGTAGTCGAGTGTCGAGGGCACGTATCGCCTGAAGATGTCATGCACCTGCAGGCTGATTTCGCGGTAGAGCAGATGGTTGCCCGAGAGGGCTATGACGCGCCCGCTGTCGGTCAGCTCCCGGATCTCGAAGGCAGGCTGACCCATCTTGATGCCGAGCGCCTTGGCCTCGTTGCTGCGGGCCACGATGCAGCCGTCGTTGTTGCTCAGCACCACCACCGCTTTCCCGTCGAGCGAATGGTTGCGCGAGCGCTCACACGACACGAAGAAGTTGTTGCAGTCGGCCAGTCCTGTCATGATTCCTCGAGTTTGTAGAAATTGTTGTCACACACCGCATATCCCTCGTTGCAGAGAAATGAGAGTGTCTCGGCCACGCTGCAGGCCTGCAGCCCGCAGTCATGCTCCACCATAAGCGCTGTGGCTCCTCCCGGCTTCCCCTCGAGATATGACGTCACCTTCGCCAATGCGTCGGCGCCCGAGACGTTTGTCTTCTTTCCGCCATGGGCCCGGCAGATGTCGCATTTGCCGCACTCTCCCGATTTCTCCTCGCCGAAATATTCGAGCATGCGCTCCACCCGGCATCCCTTGCCGTTGAAGGCGAAGTCGATCATGCGCTCGACTCTTGCCGACATGGCCTTCTTCCTCTCCTCGTAGACAGTGGTGGGGATGATCAGGCCCGCGGTCTCCTCGCGTGCGGTGGGGAAGTGCATCAGCGCCACGCTCGATTTCGGGATGTAGGTGGCGATTCCGGCCCTGTTGAGCTCGAGCAGCGCTTCATACACCTCGCGCTCCCCGAGCTGCGTGGCTTTGGAGAGCTCCGTCTCCAGTATGTAGCAGAAGTCGGTGAAGAGGCCGGGATATGTACGCAGCAGTCCGGAGAGCACAGCCTCGGCGTTGGCGCTCAGCCTGTCGGTGTGATAGAGCTCCTCGCGGGTGCAGTCGATGCGCACACGCGACCTGCTGTCGGGCTCCTCGATATAGTTGAGGTAGCCTGACTGGGAGAGCAGCCGCAGTGAGCTGCGGCATTGACGCTCCTCTATCTTATAGGTGGCGCAGAATTTAGAGATGTCGAACTCGCGCAGCACGTCGTAGCCTTCCCCCACGTCGACGTGGAGGAATACGCACACCAGCTCGTAGATCTTCTTTATGATCTTGCGGTCGGGAAATGACTCCGTGACGCGCCGTCGCAGTGTGGCAGGGTCGCGCGGCGAGGTAATGAGTACGGCGTAGGAGGGAAGCTCGTCGCGTCCGGCGCGTCCCGCCTCCTGATAGTATTCCTCAAGCGAGGGCGGCAGGTCGAAATGCACCACCGTGCGCACGTCGGGCTTGTCAATGCCCATGCCGAAGGCGTTGGTGGCCACCATCACGCGCACCTCGCCGCGCTGCCAGTCGTTCTGGCGCTCCTCCTTCAGGGTGTAGTCGAGCCCGGCGTGATAGAAGGTGGCGGCTATGCCGCTGTTGTTGAGGAAGTCGGAGATCTCTCGGCAGCGCCGTCGG
>USHH01000153.1 GCA_900554345.1 uncultured Bacteroidales bacterium
CGTTTTTTTGGTGGTTTTCACATTTATTAGTAATTTTGCAGCTATAACACTTCGCCCTTGCGGGAGAAGTGTGCCCCATAGTCTTCCTAACGGACATACCAATCACTATGACAGACATAATAAAAATAAAAAAAGGGCTTGACATACCCCTTGAGGGGCGTGCCGAAGGCAGGCCCCTGCCTACGGAGCCGTCGGGTCTTTACGGCATTGTGCCCGACGACTACCCCGGCTGCATATGGAAGGCGGCCGTCAGGCCGGGCGACAAAGTGAAAGCGGGCACTCCCCTGCTCATCGACAAGGTGTCGGGCGCGATATGCCTGACCTCGCCGGTGGCCGGCAGCGTCGACGACGTGAAGCGCGGCGAGCGCCGCAGGATCGAATACGTCAGCGTGAGGCGCGAGGGCGACGGGAGCGAGAGCTTCGACACCACGACGCAGCCCGAGGCCATCGTGAAGACGCTCCAGGCCTCCGGGCTCTGGGCCATGATGCGACAGAGGCCCTACGACATCGTGCCGGCTCCCGGAGTCGCTCCCCGCGACATCTTCATCACGGCCTTCGACTCGGCGCCCCTCGCCCCGGAGCTCCTCTCCGTCGTCGACGCCCCCTTTTCCGAGAAAGGCATCGAGACGCTCGCCAGGCTCACCTCCGGCAAGGTCTACCTCTCGGTGAGGGCCGGCAGCGGGCTGACGTCGAAGACGGCCGTAGTGACGGAATTCGAGGGTCCGCATCCCGCAGGCAACGTGGGAGTGCAGATCGCCGGCATCAAGCCCGTCAACAAGGGTGAGACCGTATGGACGCTCGACGCCGCCACGGCCGCCCGCATCGGCATGCTCTACTCCGGCAAGGGAATCAGCTACGACACCGTGGTGGCCGTCACCGGCCCCGCCGCCGCCAACCCGCGCCTCATGGAGACGCTCGTGGGCGTGGCCATCGGCGAACTGCTGCATTCGGAAATCACCGGCAGCGTGGAGGCCACGCGCATCATCTCCGGCAACGTGCTCACCGGCGTGAAGACCGACCTGCAGGGATTCCTGCGCTATCCCTACCGCCAGGTGACACTGCTCCCCGAAGGGAACGACGCCGACGAGTTCATGGGCTGGGCCTCGATGAATCCCCGAAAGTTCAGCGTGAAGCGCACGTTTCCGGCCTTCCTGCGCGGCCTCGGCAAGAAATACGACTTCGACGCCCGCGTTAAAGGTGGCCACCGCGCCATGATCCTCAGCGGAGAATTCGACAAGGTGTTCCCGATGGACATCTATCCCGAATACCTTCTCAAGGCCATCATGGCCCGCGACATCGACCGCATGGAGAAGCTCGGCATCTACGAGGTGGCGCCCGAGGACTTCGCGCTTCCGGAATTCGTCGACACATCGAAAGAGGAGCTCCAGAAGACCGTGAGGGATGGCCTCGACTACCTGCGCAAGGAGCTTTCGTGAACCATACAACAACAGCAACAACCCAACATTTACAACCAACGTGAAAGGATTAAAAAAGAAAATCGACAGTATGAAGCCCCAGTTCGAGAAGGGTGGCAGGCTGAGCAAGCTCCACTCGGTGTTCGACGGCTTCTATACATTCCTTTTCACACCCAACGAGACATCGAAGTCGGGGGTGCACATCCACGACAGCAACGACTCGAAGCGCACGATGATCACCGTGGTGCTCGCGCTGTTGCCCTGCTGTCTCTTCGGAATGTGGAACATAGGATACCAGCATGCCCTCGCCACGGGGGCAGCCGACCATAACCTCTTCTCGCTCTTCTTCTTCGGGTTCTGGGCAGTGCTGCCTCAGATCCTCACGGCCTACATCGTGGGCCTCGGCATAGAATTCGTAGTAGCGCAGCTGCGTGGGCACGAGATCCAGGAAGGCTTCCTTGTGTCGGGCATCCTGATCCCGATGATATGCCCCGTCGACACTCCGTGCTGGATGCTGGCCGTGGCCGTTGCCTTCTCGGTGATTTTCGCCAAGGAGGTGTTCGGAGGCACAGGCTACAACTTCCTCAACGTGGCGCTGGTGACCCGCGCCTTCCTCTTCTTCGCCTATCCGGCGCAGATGAGCGGCGACAAGGTGTTTGTCAACCTCGGCGACATGGGCGCCGTAGACGGCTACAGCGGAGCCACTCCGCTCGGCCAGCTTGCCTCCTCGCAGAGCGGCCTCGTCGACCTCACAGGAGTCAACGGCGACATCCTGAGCAACGCCGACCTCTTCTTCGGCCTCTACCCCGGCTCATGGGGCGAGACCTCCACCTTCTGCATCCTCATCGGCCTCTGCGTGCTGCTGATCAGCGGCATGGCCAGCTGGCGCATCATCACCTCCGGCGTCGTCGGCGCCTTCCTGATGTCGGTGCTCGCGCATAACTTCGCCACCGACCTCTACCCCGTGACGTATCTCATGCCTCTCCAGCAGCTGTGTCTCGGCGGATTCGCCTTCGCCATCGTCTTCATGGCCACAGATCCCGTGACGGCCTGCCGCACCAACACCGGCAAATACATCTACGGCTTTCTGATCGGCGCCCTCGCGATCCTGATCAGATGCTACAACACGGGCTATCCGGAGGGTGCGATGCTCGCCGTGCTGCTGATGAACTGCTTCGCGCCGCTCATCGACTACTGCGTGGTCAACGCCAATATCAACCGGAGGCTTCGCAGAGCCACAGTAAACAACCAATAAACCCCAGGAAGCAATGAACAAGCAAAGCAACAGCTACACCATAATCTACGCCTCCCTCCTCGTGATCATAGTGGGAGTGGTGCTCTCTGTGGTATATCAGGCGCTGCGTCCGGCGCAGCTCGACAACATAGCCAACGACACTAAACGTCAGATCCTGGCCGCGGCACGTCTGGTGCCGGAAGAGGGCGAGACGGTGGCCGACCTCTATGCCGGCCACATCACCGACAGCTTTATCGTCAATACCGACGGCCAGAGGGTCGACAAGGGTGTCGACGCCTTCGACGTCAACGTCAGCGCGGAAGTGAAGAAACCGGCCGGAGAGCGTCTGCTCCCGGTGTTTGAATGCACCACCGACCAGGGCGTGAAATACATCATACCGGTCTATGGAGCGGGACTGTGGGGGCCGATCTGGGGCTATGTGGCCTTCGACGACAACGGCGACACCATCTACGGGGCCTATTTCGCCCATCAGGGGGAGACTCCGGGCCTTGGCGCGGAAATCGAGAAGCCGGCATTCCAGAATCAGTTTGAGGGGAAGGACATCTTCTCGGCCGACGGCGCGTTTCAGAGCGTCCTTGTGGTGAAGAAAGGGCAGGAGCCCGGCGACGGGCGCGCCTACGTCAACGCCATCAGCGGTGGCACCATCACCAGCCAGGGCGTGCAGAAGATGCTCGCCTCGAGCCTGGAGCCCTACACCGGATTTTTCAAGACATTAAAAGAGAGTAAGCAGTCATGAACATAAGCAAAGACCTTGGGGCGCTGATCAATCCCCTCTCGAAAGACAACCCTGTGATAGTGCAGGTGCTCGGCATCTGCTCGGCTCTCGCCGTGACGGCCAAGCTGGAGCCGGCGCTGGTGATGACCATCTCGGTGACGGCGGTGCTCGCCTTCTCCAACGTTATAATCTCGCTATTGCGCAACACAATCCCGACCTCCATCCGCATCATCGTGCAGCTCGTGGTGGTGGCGGCTCTCGTGGTGATCGTCGACCAGGTGCTCAAGGCCTGGAACTATGAGGTGAGCAAGGCGCTGTCGGTGTTTATCGGCCTGATCATCACCAACTGCATCATCATGGGACGCCTGGAGGCGTTCGCGATGACCAACAGGCCGTGGCCCTCGTTTCTCGACGGCATCGGCAACGGACTGGGCTACGGCATGATCCTCGTGATCGTGGCCTTCTTCCGCGAGCTTCTGGGGAGCGGCACGCTCTTCGGCATGCAGGTGATCCCGCAGTGGTGGTACGACCACGGCTATCAGAACAACGGCATGATGATCCTGCCCCCGATGGCCCTCATCACGGTGGCCTGCATCATATGGGTACACCGCTCCAAAAACAAAGACCTTCAGGAATAAGAGGGAGCCGATAGATACAACCGACAATAATTCCACACTACGAAAATGGAAAACCTTAATTTGTTTATCAGGTCGATATTTGTCGACAACATGATATTCGCCTACTTTCTGGGCATGTGCTCGTTTCTGGCGGTGTCGAAGAATGTGAAGACGGCGTTCGGACTGGGAATCGCCGTGAGCTTCGTGCTCATCATCGCGCTGCCCGTGACGTGGACCATCAACGAATACCTGCTGAAGCCGGGAGCGCTTACATGGCTGGGGCAGGAATACGCCGGCGCCGACCTCAGCTTCCTGGGGCTGATCATGTTCATAGCCGTGATCGCGGCGCTGGTGCAGATCCTCGAGATGGCGATCGAGAAATACTCTCCGTCGCTCTATAACTCGCTGGGCATCTTCCTGCCGCTGATCGCCGTGAACTGCGCGATCCTCGGCGCCGTGCTCTTCATGCAGCAGCGCGACTTCAGCAACGCCTGGACGGCCACCGTCTACGGCGCGGGCTCCGGCATCGGATGGATGCTGGCGATCACCTGCCTGGCGGCCATACGCGAGCGTCTGGCCTACAACCAGATACCGGCGCCGCTGCGCGGCATCGGCATCACATTCATCATCACGGGGCTCATGGGCATAGCCTTCATGAGCTTCTTAGGAATAAAACTCTAAAACCAAGCCACGACAATGAATATTCTCAATATGATAGCCTGGAACACGGTATTGGTGGCGGCACTCACCTTCTTCATCATAGTGCTGGTGCTGGTGATCGTGCTTCTGATCGCGCTGATTGCGCTGGCGGTCAAACTCGTGACCACGGCGGTCAGCGCGGCGTTCAGCAAAAGCGGCAGCCACGAGATTGTCTATCAGGTGGACAACGCGCTCGGCTACTGTGACGGAAAAACGTTCGACCTTGAGGGAGCGCCCTACCGCGACCGCAGCGGCAATCTGTTTGCACCGCTTCAGTCGCTTTGCGACCAGCTCCAGCTCGACCTGACATGGGACGAGGCGACTAAGAGCGGCACGGCGACATGGAACAAGCAGACCGCCGAAATCAAGGCGTCGAGCACCAAGGTGCAGATGGGCGAGGAAAGCAAGGAAATGTCGGCCGCGCCCGCGGTAAAGGACGGCGTGGTTTACGTTCCGGCGAAGGGCTTCTGCGAGGCGTTCTCGTGGCAGACCGCCGAAACGGCAGAGGAACAGGGCGATTTCCTCATCATTTCGCAGAAGGATGAGCTGACCGAGGAAAAGGTCACGCAGATAACGGATGAGGTCACGAGTGTGCTCGGCCCGTCCGAAAAGCAGGTCACGAGCGACAGCATCCTCATGCGCACCGACTCGGATAAGGCGCTCGTTGCCGGGGAGACCAAGACCATGGCGGCGGACGGCGAAAAGCTGGGCGAGGGCGTCATGGAGCAGAACGGCACCAAGTATGTGCCGC
>USHH01000154.1 GCA_900554345.1 uncultured Bacteroidales bacterium
CGAGAGCCGTCGCGGCCAGAACTGCGGGCCATATCAGGTCCGGCTGTAGCTGGCCGGCGAGGATGCCGGCGAGAAGTCCTGCGAATGGGAGGAGAAAGGGAGGCATGGGAGGGTCAGTGTTGCCAGATGTTCCAGGCGAGGAGCGCCTGCAGGTGGAGCATCGCGAGTCCGTTTTTCACTGTCGCCCCACGCTCCGCGCAGCGTTGCATGAAGGCGGTGACTGAGGGATTGTAGACGAGGTCGAGACATAGATGGCTTCCGCTGATGAGATGGTAGGGGAGCGGAGGTGCGCTTCCGGTGTCGGGCCATGTGCCGAGCGGAGTGCAGTTCACTATTATCCGGTGGTCGGCGATTACCTGGCTGTCGACTTGCCCGTATGTGAGATTTCCTTTCTCTGTCGAGCGTGACACTATATCGACATCCATGCCCATACGGCATAGCGCGTAGGCCACGGCTTTCGAGGCGCCCCCGCTGCCGCATACGAGAGCCTGCCGGCAGTCTCCGGCGAAGGGCGCCGCCGAGTCTCGGAAACCCTCCCAGTCTGTGTTGTGGCCGGTGAGCCGCAATGGCAGTCCCGTCACCGGAGAAGGCGTGCTGCCTGGCGTCACCTTCACTACATTGACAGCTCCGATATCCCGGGCTTCTTCCGATATGTCGTCGAGCCATTTGATCACCTCCGTCTTGTAGGGTATGGTGACGTTGAAGCCTCTCAGCCCGGGATTTGACTTCAGGAAATCCGGCAATTCGTCGATGCTCTGCAGACACACCGGCTCATAATGCGCCTTGATTCCCTCCCGGCTGAATTTCTCGTTGAAGAAGGCGGCGGAAAAGGAGTGGCCGAGGGGGCGTCCGATAAGTGCGTATTCCATGGTTGCTGATTTATTCACCAGATCACGGTGCGTCTCTCCTTGTCCATCCACATCCCGTCACCCTCCTTGATATCGAAGGCTTCGTAAAACTCGTCGATGTTCTTCAGGGCCTCGTTCACCCGCAGCCAGGGAAGCGAGTGTGGATCGTTCTGTGTGCGCGACACTATGCTTTCCGGCCGGATATGTGTGGCCCAGCTGCGGGCATAGGCGGTGAAGAACTCCCGCAGGTGTTCCTTGGTGAGAGTCTCCCCCTTCTTCTCGAGCGCCATCTTCAGCGCTGTGAGCGCCAGTCTCACTCCTCCCTGGTCGGCTATGTTCTCGCCGAGGGTGTATGTGCCGTTGGCGTGAAGGTCTTCCGCCACTTCCACCGAGTCATATTGTTCCCTTATGCGCTCCGTAAGCTTGTCGAATGCCTTGGCGTCTTCATCGGTCCACCATTCGTGGAGGTTGCCGTCCTTGTCGAACTTACGGCCGTAGTCGTCGAAGCCGTGCGTCATCTCGTGGCCGATGATGGCGCCGATGGCGCCGTAGTTGGCGCAGTCGGAGGCCGCGGGGTCGAAGAGCGGTGCCTGGAGTATTCCGGCCGGGAAGCATATCTCGTTGTTGAGCGGAGAGTAGTAGGCGTTGACTGTCTGCGGATACATGTGCCATTCCGCCTTGTCGACCGGCTTTTCGAGCTTTTTGATGTTTTTGCGGTAGAAGAATCTCGATATGTCCACTACGTTGTTATATAGATTGTCGGCAGGATCTACCGCGCAGCCCGTGTAGTCTTCCCATTTGTCGGGATATCCTATCTTGACGCCGAAGGCGTCGAGCTTCCCGATGGCTCTGGCCTTGGTGGCGTCGCCCATCCATCCGAGTTCCTCGATATGGACACGCAACGCCTCGCGCAGGTTGTCTACAAGCTCGAGCATCCGGCTCTTGTATTCTGCCGGGAAATACTTCTCCACGTAGAGCTGGCCCACTATGTCGCCGAAGGTTGATATCGTGAAGGCCTGGGCCCGCTTCCACAGCGGCTTGCGTTTCTTCACTCCGTTGATAGTCTTGCCGAAGAGCTCGAAAGATGCTTCCGAGAGGTCCTGGCCGAGTATCCCGGCTGCGTCGTCGAGCAGATGGAATATGATGAAGTCTTCCTTTTCCTGTGTCGATAGGGTTTCGATATATGAAAAAATGAAGTCGAGATGGTCGGGCACGGCCACATTGATCTCTTCCGGCACCTGTATATTCGTGAGTTCCATATAGCGGTCCCAGTCGAATGTGGAATATCGCTTCCTGAAGTCGTTCCACGACATGATGTGGTAGGTCTCCATAGGGTCGCGGAATGCCTCCTTGGGCTTCATGTGGCGGGCCATCTCGGTCTCCGTCTTCCTTACTGCCTGCCACACGCGCTCGGCTTCGGCCTCGCTGTAGCCGACAATCCCCATCACCTTCTTTACATAGACCTCGAATGCATTGAATATCCTGTCGTTGACGGGATTGCTCACCAGATAGTAGTCGCGGTCGCCGAGTGTGTTGCATCCCCCGCCGGCATGGAGTATGTTTCTGCTGCTGTCCATCTTGTCAGGCCCCACGCCGATGCTGAAGAAGGGGATCAGTATCCCCTCGTGGAGCCATGCCATAAGTGCCGTGAAATCCTCGCGCAGCAGCCGGCGTATCTTTTCGATTATCCGACATACGGGTTCCGGACCCTCGGCGTCGCGCCGTTTCACGTCCATGCTGAGCTCATAGATGTCGTTGACCTTCTGTGCCGGCGTCCCCTTCACGCTATGCTGCGGGTCGTCTGCGAGTCCGTCGATCAGCGTCTTGAGCTGGCGCTCGGTGCTGTCGTGTATCTTGGTCATCACTCCCATCGTGGAGTAGTCGTCGGGCAGTGGATTCTCTTCAAGCCATTTTTCGTTGGCGTATGTATAGAAGTTATCTTGCGGTCGCATTTTGTATTCTGTCAGTGGATGTTGTCTGTATTCAGGCCCCGAGCGATTCGAGCTCGTTCTGTGCCTCTTCCCATTCCGTCATGGCGCTCTCGAGGGCGGCTGCGTTGGCGGCATAGCTGTCGAGTACCTCCTGCGAGGCGTCGCCCGACGAAAGGCGTCGCTCCAGTTCATGCTGGTCGCTCTCAAGCTCGCTGATGCGGCTCTCTGCTTCCTTCACCCTCTTCTCAGCCTTCCGCAGGCTCTTTTCGCGGGCCTTCTGTTCGGCATAGCTGAGCATGCGCTGCTCCTTCTCCGTGTTGACGGGTTCTTCCGCTTTCGGAGTCTGCGATACGGAAGGGGAGAGCTCAAGCTCCGAGAGATGGGAGATGCGGCGTTTCTGCAGAAAGTCGTAGATACCTCCGAGATTCTCCGTCACCTTGCCACCTCCGAATTCATAGACCTTGTCGACGAGGCCGTCGAGAAACTCGCGGTCGTGGCTCACCACGATCACAGTGCCGTCGAAGTCCTTGATGGCCTCCTTCAGTATGTCTTTGCTCTGCATGTCGAGATGGTTGGTCGGCTCGTCGAGGATCAGGAAGTTCACAGGCTCCAGCAGAAGCCTGATCATGGCCAGGCGTGTCTTCTCGCCGCCGGAGAGCACTTTCACTTTCTTGTCGGAGGCCTCGCCGCCAAACATGAACGCCCCCAGTATGTCGCGCACCTTTGTGCGCATGTCGCCGGTGGCCACGTTGTCTATGGTGTCGAATACGGTGATCTCGCCGTCGAGGAGCTGGGCCTGGTTCTGCGCGAAATATCCTATCTTCACGTTGTGGCCGATACGCAGCGAGCCATCGTAGGAGATCTGGTTCATGATGCATTTCACCAGCGTCGACTTTCCTTCGCCGTTCTTGCCCACGAAGGCAACTTTCTCACCGCGCCGCAGGGTAAGGTCGACATCGGCAAATACCTTATGGGTGCCGTAGGTTTTCCCCACTCCCTCCGCTATCAGCGGAAAGTCGCCCGAACGTGGCGCCGGCGGGAATTTAAGCCGGAGCCGCGAATTGTCGACCTCGTCGATTTCTATCGGCACTATTTTCTCGAGCTGCTTGATGCGGCTCTGCACCTGCACCGCCTTCGTCGGCTTGTAGCGGAAGCGCTCTATGAAGTCGCGTATGTCGGCTATCATTTTCTGCTGGTTCTCGTAGGCCCGCGTCTGCTGTTCCACCCTCTCGCGGCGGAGCACGACAAACTCCGAATATTTCACCTTGTAGTCGTAGGCTTTGCCGCATGATATCTCGATGGTGCGCTTCGTCACGTTGTCGAGGAAGGCCCGGTCGTGGCTCACGAGTATCACGGCCTTCGCCTTGGTGAGTATGAACTGCTCGAGCCATTGTATCGACTCTATGTCGAGGTGGTTGGTGGGCTCGTCGAGGAGCAGCACGTCAGGGCGTGAGAGCAGGATCTTGGCCAGCTCCACACGCATGCGCCAGCCCCCCGAGAATTCGCTCGTAGGGCGGTCGAAGTCAGCCCTGCTGAAGCCGAGGCCGCAGAGTGTCTTCTCGATCTCCGCCTCCATGCTCTCCGCGGAGTCCATGGCGAGGCGCTCGTTGAGGAAGTTCATCCTGTCGAGCAGCCGCTGGTAGTCTTCAGAGTCATAGTCGGTGGCTTCCGCGATGCGGCGCTCCACCTCGCTCAGCTCCTCTGCATAGGCCGTGGTGTTGCTAAAGGCCTTGCGGGCCTCTTCCTTGATGGTGGTGTCGTCGGCGAGCACCATCTGCTGGGGCAGGTAGCCCACGGTGGTGTCTGACGAGCGGCTCACGTTGCCGCTCGTGGGCGACTGCATGCCCGCGATGATCTTGAGAAGTGTCGATTTCCCGGCTCCGTTCTTGCCGGTCAGTGCTATGCGGTCCTGATTGTTGACCACGAAGCTGATGTTGCTGAAGAGAGGCTTGGCCGAGAATTCGACCCCGAGATTGTTGACTGATATCACTGTTCCTGTTTCTCTTTTTCCAGTTTGTTGATGCCGCGTCCGGTTATGCCGGCCACCTCCCGGCGTTGCTCGTCGGTGAGGTTGGCCTCGTCCTTGCTCAGGCGCGTTCCGATCTTGAATATCACCACTATGTCGTCCTGCTTCTCAGGCGAGATGTCTTTGGGGTCCTGTTCAGCGGCTTCGAGCATATTGTCCATACCCTCGCTGTAGAGCTTTATGAGTCGGTCGTATTCCTCTCCGGTGAGGGTCTCTTTCTGGAGAAGGTTGCGGGCGTCGTCTTTGTCAAACGACTTATGGCATGCCGTCATGCAGCATGCCACGACGAACGTTATGATTGAAATAAGTATCTTTTTCATGAGTCGGGGAGTGAAAGGGGTGATTTATCGCAAAGATAATCAAAATTTCCCGTCCCCGCAAATAAAAACAGGGGCAGCCGGATTGGCCGCCCCTGCGTGTTTATGTCGATGGCGATTTGATTACATCATGCCGCCCATGCCGCCCATGCCGGGATTGCCCATCGGGGGCACAGGGTTCTCTTCTTTCTTGTCGGCGATCACGCACTCTGTGGTCAGGAACATGCCGGCGATGCTGGCTGCGTTCTCAAGTGCCACACGTGTCACCTTGGCGGGATCGATCACGCCTGTGGCGAAGAAGTTCTCGAACTTGTC
>USHH01000155.1 GCA_900554345.1 uncultured Bacteroidales bacterium
CCCATCCAACACGCGACAGTGGCATTGCCAGACAGAAAATAAATCCTGCACATAGCCCTGTTATAAGAAATCCATACTCTAAATGGGCTGAAATGATATCTCTTAATACCACTAATAATCCGGCACATAACACAAGCAGAAAAACAAAAATAAATCTGAAATGATTAAATACAGGAGTGTTTTTCACCTCTACATTTAAAAGCTCAACATCATTGTCATACTTAGGGGTATTATTTTCCTTCGGAATTATCCATATACCCTTAGCATTCTTATCTATGTTTACTGTCGATTCGGATATATATATCGGATTGTTGTCCTTGGTTGTCCAGCTCTCAAGATATCCAAACCTGTTCTCGCATAAAACCACAATATCAAAATATGCCGCCGGCGCGGCGCTTGCAGCTTCCCTGCTCTTCGGCGCCTGCGACAATATCAACGAGGAAGACCGCTTCATCCCGGTGGAGAGGCCCACTGTGGAGAGAAAGGTGCTGATCCAGGAGTTCACCGGCATCCGCTGCGTCAACTGTCCCGATGCCGCATCCCTGATGCACGACCTGCAGGGTCAGTATCCGGAGTCGGTTATAGTAGTGGCGCTCCATCCAAAGGACCATCCTTTCAGCAATCCGATCGCCGGATTCAGCCTTGCCACTGATGAGGCAAAGACCTATTTCGAGTACTATAACGGCAACGAGCTTCCGGCTGCCATCGTCAATTCAGGCGGTCTGAACTCCAACTTCAACCAGTGGTCGAGCATCGCGCTCAGCGCCATGCAGGAGAAGGCAAAACTTGAGATCGACCTGGCAACCGTATATCACGAAGACCAAGACCCTGTAGATAAGGATAAGGTTATCCGTACGGTCGAGGCAAGCTATTCTGTGCGGTTCAACGAGATGTATGACGGCAACGTCAGCGTGCTCGTATGGATCATAGAGAACGACATCACAGGCCCGCAGATGTCGACGAGCGGGCGCATTCCCGAATACACCCATCGTCACGTATTCCGCAAATCGCTCAACGGCGACTGGGGCGAGCAGATCGGATCGAAGTTCACCACCGACCAGGTGGTGGAGGGCAGCGCCGCATGCACGATTCCCGAAGACTGGAACGTCGACAACTGCCAGATCGTGGCCTTCGCGTTCAAGACCGGCGACAAGGGCGTGGAGAATGCCGAAGTGGTCGATGTGATAAGCAAGGAAAGCAATCCAGCTGAATAGAACATCATATTATCAACTTAAAGACTACACTACAAAATGAGACGCAATCTATTGACACTTCTGATGGCCATGGTGGCGATCGGCTCGGCATGGGCCGTCGACGCCGTGAAGTGGACCGTCAAGCTTGTGGGCGACGGCACCGACTCCCCGTCGGTGCAGGCTACGGCCGTGATCACGCCTGGCTACCACATGTATGACATGGCCAACCCGGCGGGCGGCTCCAACCCTCTTGAGTTCTTCTTCGACGTCAAGGGATGTAAGACCGACGGCAAGCCAAAGGCCAACAAAGCCTACACAAAGGAATACGACGACGTGTTCGAGGTAGACCAGTATTTCTACGAAGGCACCGTCGTATTTACACAGAAACTCAAGCCTACCGCTCCCGACTACAGCGTGAAGGTAGAGATTAAGGGTCAGGCGTGCAACGATTCCGGCTGTGTGCCCCTCTTCGCATCGCAGACCCTCAAAGGAAAGGCTCCCGGCGTAAAGGCCGATGAGTCGGCCAATGAGGAGGGAAAGGTAGACGCCCTCACGCAGATGACCGACTCTCTCCAGGAGGCCGAGGACTTCATGACGCCGGCCGCCAACCAGAGCAACGTGAGCGCCACCAACGACAGTTGGTGGGAGAACGTCGAGGCCGAGCTGCGTGTCTTCTCCGATGCTCCCGAGCAGCAGAGCCGCAGCCTATGGTATATCTTCATCGCCGGCTTCATCGGCGGCCTCATCGCTCTTGTGACGCCTTGCGTATGGCCGATGATACCGATGACCGTGAGCTTCTTCCTCAAGCAGAACAAGAGCCGCAGCAAATCGGTGGCCACGGCTGCCATCTATGGCGCCTCCATCATCGTGATCTATGTGGCGCTTGGATTGATCGTGACGGCGGTGTTCGGAGCCTCGGCCCTCAATGAGCTTGCCACGAGCGCCATCTTCAACATCATCTTCTTCCTGCTTCTCGTTGTTTTCGCCATTTCCTTCATGGGTGGCTTCGAGCTGACACTCCCCTCCTCATGGACCAACAAGATGGACTCGAAGGTCGACACCACTACCGGTCTGATCTCCGTATTCTTCATGGCGTTCACTCTCGTGCTCGTCTCCTTCTCCTGTACCGGCCCGATCATCGGCACCCTGCTTGTGGAGGCTGCCGCCACTTCCAACTTCATCTCGCCAGCCGTCGGAATGTTTGGCTTCGCCCTCGCTCTGGCTCTTCCCTTCACCCTCTTCGCCATGTTCCCGACCATGCTCAAGTCGATGCCGAAGAGCGGTGGCTGGATGAACACCGTGAAGGTGGTGCTCGGTTTCCTCGAGCTCGCCCTGTCGCTCAAGTTCCTCTCGGTGGCCGACCTCGCTTATGGCTGGCGCATACTCGACCGTGAGGTGTTTGTAGCTCTCTGGATAGTGATCTTCGCGCTGCTTGGAGTCTATCTCCTCGGCAAGCTTACGTTCCCCCACGATGATAAAGTAGAGAAGGTCAGCGTTACCCGCTTCATGCTCTCATGCATCTCCTTCGCTTTCGCCATCTATATGCTTCCCGGTCTCTGGGGCGCCCCGCTCAAGAGCATCAGCGCCTTCTCGCCGCCTATCTCGACACAGGACTTCTCGCTCTATCAGGGCGACGTCCACGCTCAGGTCGATGATTTCGAGGAGGGCATGCGTCTCGGTCAGGAACTCGGCAAGCCCGTACTGATCGACTTCTCCGGCCACGGCTGTGTCAACTGTCGCAAGATGGAGGCCGCCGTCTGGACCGACACCGATGTGAAGGCCTCGATCGACAATGATTTCGTGCTCGTCACACTCATGGTCGACGAGAAGAAACCGCTGCCGCAGCCCATCACAATCGTGGAGAACGGCACAGAGCGCACCCTGCGCACCGTGGGCGACAAGTGGAGCTATCTCCAGCGCTCCAAGTTCGGCGCAAACGCCCAGCCCTACCATGTGATTGTGGACAACAACGGCAAGCCTCTGGCTCCCGCATTTGTCTATAAGGAGGATATACCCGCTTACAAGAGCTTCCTCAACCAGGGCAAGGAAAACTATAAGAAAGGAAAATAAACGGCAATCATGCCTCTTAAAACAGCCGGCCGGCCTGCAATAAAGCAGCCCGGCCGGCGTGTTATATATGAATATAATCCGACATGAGCGATATGCGACTACTGAGACATCTTATCATTCCCTTGGCCGTGGCTGTCGGGGGATGTGGCTGCGCGGATGCGGCCGACGACTATATGGCACTCGCCGACAGCGCCACGTATTATATAGAGAGGTCGGAATGGTTCAGGGCCGAGGGCTGTCTCGTCAAAGCATTGCGGCTGCATCCAGCATACCCCGGCAATTCGCTTCTCCTTAGCAATCTCGGCATAGTTAGGACCCATCTCCACAACTACCGGGATGCCTTGCAGGCCTATGAGGCCGGACTCGGCATAGGACGCGACTCGACATCCCTTCTCAACAACAGAGCCTATACTTATCTCGTGATCGACCATGGCGAGGAAGCGGAGAAAGACCTCGATGTCTCCCTTGGCATTGATTCCCTTCAGCAGTGGCCTCTAAGAATGTCTGGACTCCTGGCCCTGCGGCGGGGGGACACCGCGAAGGCGAGCCGACGCTTCGGGTCCCTGGGGACGCATTTCCCCGATGACGGCAACGGCTATTACGGCTTGGGTAACCTCGCCCTCGTGGAAGGCGACAAGGAGAAGGCGCTGGGATATTTCACCAAATCGGTGGAGGCTGATCCAAATGAGGAGAACCTCTATCAACTCATTTTGCTGCAAGCCGACACCGGACGACTGCCGGAAGCCTATGAGACAGCAAGAGCGGCTGTGCGCAGCTATCCTAAGGCCGGCAACCTCTTCGCCGCGCTCGCTTATGTCTATAGGCTACGCTATCAATATGTGGAGAGTGATGAGGCAAAAAAAATAGCCGTCGACAATGACGCTGATAAAGAGGTGATTGATGCCTTGTTCCCGTCACCACGCTGAGCGCGGTGCCAAATCCACGCTTTCAGAATCGGGGGAATTTAGTTAACTTTGCAGCGCGAAACGGAAGCTGCCGCTTCTTAATCTTATATAATACGGAAATGAACCGACTATCACTCTATTTACGCTATCTGCTGGGCATCCACGACTGTGTTGTGATACCCGGCATCGGCGCGTTGATAGTAGGTCGCATTCCTGCCAGGATGGATATGGAGAGCGGTATGGTGTTGCCTCCCTCACGTAGAGTCACGTTCAATGGTGTCGTGACACACGATGACGGCTTGCTGGCCCATTCGGTATCGAGAAAGGAAGGAATTCCTTTCGAGGATGCCCGTCGGGTCGTGGAGCGTTGGAGCGAGATGATTTTCCGTCAGCTCAACGAAGGGCATAAGGTGGTGATCGATGGAATAGGCACATTGGGCCTTACTGCCGAGGGCGCCGCCATGTTCATTCCCTCCGTGCGTAGCGAGGACTTTTGCGGGAAGCTCGGTTATACCCCGGTTTCCATAGCATGCCGTGTCGAGTCTGAAAAGGAGACGATGGCTGATAAGTCATTATCCGATGAAGCCGGCGCTGTGCAGCCCGATCGTTCTCGTTATTACACACTGCGGATACCTAAACGCCTGGTAAGGATTTCGGCTGCCGTCGTTATAGCCGGCATAGCCATTATGTCGCTGCTTTGGATGCCACTCGAGCATCCGGCGACCGAAGACCGTGCCTCGGTTGTGGCCGTCGAGAAAGTGATACCGGCGGTGAAGACAGTCGTAGGCAAGGCCATTATGCCGGCGGTAGAGGCAACCGACTCCGTGGCAAAGGTCGAAGAGACAAAGGCTCTGCCGGGATATTATCTTATAGTGGCGACATTCCGGAGCGCAGGTGAGGCCGACAGATTCATCGCTGGTCATGCCGGAGACACATATCCTCTGGAAAAAGTAGAGGGAACCACAGTATGCAGGGTGTATGCCGCTGCTTCAGACAATCGTGGGCATCTCGACACGATTCAGAGGAGTCAGTCTTTCAGAGAGCGGTATCGAGAGGCCTGGATATGGAAAAGGCCCATAAAAAAGTGAAACCGTAAGACTCTAATATATAAAGGGTAATAAAGAGAGATGAAAAAAATTGCAAGAAAAACTTGCACAGAACAAAAAAAGGCAGTAACTTTGCAACGCAAAAAGGGGAGCGCCCCGGGTGAAAGCCCTGTGAAATGCGAAAGTAGCTCAGTTGGTAGAGCACAACCTTGCCA
>USHH01000156.1 GCA_900554345.1 uncultured Bacteroidales bacterium
TTGGGGCGGGGGTGCTGATTATTCTGCCTTGGCGGCGGCGCCACGGGCGGCACGTGTCAGCTGCACGGCGCATACCACGGCGTTCTTGGCGTTCATGAGCTCCAGGCCCTCGAAGTGGAGGTCGCCTACAGCCATCGACTGGCCCAGACCGAGCTTGTCGACATTGATCACCAGGCGCTCCGGTATCTTGTCGTAGACGGCTTTCACCTTCAGCTTACGCATCGAGAGCGTGAGCTTACCACCGGCCTTCACACCTTCGGCGTGGCCTTCGATCTGCACGGGCACCTCCATCACGATGGGCTTCTCGGGAGTTACCTCAAGGAAGTCGATGTGGAGCACGGTGTCCTTCACAGGCTGGAACTGGATCTCCTTCATCACGGCCTTGCGGGCATCGCCATGGATGTCGAGGTCGATCTCGAAGATGTCGGGGGTATAGATGAGCTTGCGTACATCCTCTGCCTTCACCACGATGTCGGTTGTGATCAGACCGCGCTTGCTGTCGATCTCAACGAGCTTCTCGCCGTCTTTCAGGGTGCCGTTGAAGGGGAGATCTACGATTTTGCCGCCGTTGAGAACAGCGGGAATGAGGCCGGCTGCGCGGAGCGCCTTCACCGATTTCTTGCCGAGTTCTTTGCGGGGCTCGGCCTTAAGCTGATAAGTTTTCATTTTTAATTTGTTGTGTTACTCAAAATTTGTGTTAACAGATTTCCCATCACACGTTGGCGCTTTTTCAAAGCGCCTGCAAAATTAATAAAAATAATTGAAAATCAAAAATATTCCACTGACCCTTGGCCCTTTAATCTTTAATCTTCAATCTTTAATCTTACTTAAAGGTATCCGGCAGGTCGTTCTCATAGAGCACCGTGTCGCCCTTCGCCAGCAGCGTGGCCAGAAGCTTCTGCGCCTCGTTGAAGCTCTCCACCGGATAGAGCTTCTCCTCGTCGAAGCCGCTCTCCAGTATGCCCTTCGTGAGCGCGTCGCGGTTGTAGACGCCCACCACGATGGCGATATCCACGTTCTTGCCGATCTCGCGCCCAAGCTCGCGGTTGAGCTCCTCCTGCTTAGCGCCGAGCTCCACCATGCCGGGAGTGATGATGATGCGCTTGCCGTCGGTGAAATGAGACAGCACCTCCACAGCCATGCGGCTGCCCACGGGATTGGAATTGAAGGCGTCGTCGAGTATCGTCACCCCGCCGGGTGTCTGCGTGATGCTCAGACGGTGAATCACCGGCTGTATGTCGGCCACCGCGCGGCGGATATTCTCCGCCGGCACGTTCATCCTGAGCGCCACCACGATGGCCCCTAAGAGGTCGGAGATATTGGCCTCCCCGAGAAGACGGGTCGCGAACTCCTCCCTGAATCCGTCGGGGCCGTTGACGGTAAAGGTGGTGCCCTGCGATGAATACCTCACATCCGTCGCTGTGTAGCTGGCGCCGGGTATGCCGGCCACCGAATAGCGCAGACACTCCACATTGCTGACCTGACGTCCGGCGATCTGCTCGAAATCATCGTTCACCACCGCCAGTCCGTCGCCGGGCAACGCGTCGATGAGCTCGAATTTGGTGTCGCGCACGTTCTCTATCGTCTTGAATGTCTCCAGATGCATCGGGCCGACAGCCGTCAGCACTCCGATGCGCGGGTTCACGATATCGCAGATCTCCTTGACATCACCCTTCTGCTTAGCGCCCATCTCGCAGATAAACACTTCGTTGTAGGGCTTCATCAGCTCGCGCACCGTGCGGATAACTCCCATCGGCGTGTTGTAGGAGCCGGGAGTCATCAACACCGAATATATCTCCGAGAGGATGCGGTTGAGGTAATGCTTCGTGCTTGTCTTGCCGTAGGAGCCGGTGATGCCCACCACCGTAAGGTCGGGCATCGAGCGGAGGATGGCCACCGCCTCGTTGCGGAAGCGGGCGTTGATCGCCTTCTCCACGGGAGTGAGCAGCCATACTGCCACGAGCACCACCACCCAGGAAAGAGCCGTGATCAGGAAGAGGGCGCCCAGGGCCACGGCCGGTGCCGGATACCAGCCCCACACCATATCGTTGCTGCCGCAGAGGAATATCACCGCAAGATAGGCGCCCGTGGCAAGGCCTCCGGTGAGGCTGTAGATACGCCATACCCTCTTGGTGAACACCAGTGGCTTCTTGTATTTCTTCCTGAAGATAAGGAATATCTTCGTGAGACACACCAGCGTGACCACCAGCACCGCCAGCCGGATGTCGAGCAGCGTGGCAAACAGCAGGAAGATGCACGCCACATCCGTCAGCCTCCACCCCGACGCGGTGTTGCCGCGCATCCAGCGCAGATAGCGCTCCGGACGGTAGCTGTTCTGCTGGAGCATCTGTATGTCATACTTGAAATTGAGCAGCATGTAGACTCCACACACTACGTATGCCGCTATGTAAAATGCATTCATATCTGTTCAGGATCTTCTGTATTGTCGGTTGTGGGTTATTCGGGTTTGTCGGTCTTGCCTGACGGGTGACTGAGCTCGGATTTGAAGAACTCCCTCAGCACGGCCTGAAAGCCTGCGAAATTGTCGAGGAAGGAGTAGTGGCCCGCGCCGGGAAACACCACAAGTCCGGCCTCCGGCATCAGCCGCTCCATCGTCTTGGCGTCGGAGAGGGGAGTGGCGGTGTCGCGCTCGCCCCACACCAGCAGCACCGACGCCTTGATCTGCGGCATGCAGTGCCTGAGGTCCTCGTTTACCACCTTGCTCATCACCTGCCGCATGCGCGGCGAGCTGTTGCGGTAGTCGGCCGACCCGGTCTTCGCCCGCCGACGCTCCACCCATGCGGCGCCCTTTTCCTTGCCCATGAGGAGATAGGCCAGATGGCGCATGGTCTTGAACGAATACACCTTTATATAGTATTTCAGGGGCCGTTTCGGTTTTATGCCCGCCGCATCTACGAGCATCACCTTCCCCACCTCGTTGCGCGAGGAGAGGAGTATCGCTATCCTCCCACCGAAGGAATGGCCTATCAGCGACGGGCGCCCGAGATACATCGCGGCGATGAAATCCTCCACCAGACGGGTGTATTCGTCTACGCCCCACACAGCCGGTGGCTCGCTGCTATCTCCGTGGCCGGGAAGGTCGAGGTTGAAGACGTGCATGCCGGCGGCGAGGGGACGCGCTATCGACTCCACCGTGGTGTGGGAGCATCCCCAGCCGTGCATCACCACCACCGGGGCGCCGTCGTCGGGCCCCGACTCATCATAATGTAAATCAACTCCCCGCAGGGATATCTGCTTCATCATGGCTAGTATATGTGGCTTTTTTCAGGAGTTCTCGGTTGTGTTGAGCATCGGGGTTACGGGCTCGTCGGCGCAGAGCACCACGAGCAGGTTGCCCACCATCGCGGCCTTGCGCTCCTCGGTGAGCTTCGCGATATTGTTCTCCTCGATGCGCTTGAGAGCCATCTCCACCATCGACACGGCTCCCTCCACGATCTTCTCGCGGGCCGAGATGATGGCCGAGGCCTGCTGGCGCCGCAGCATCACGGCGGCAATCTCCGGAGCGTAGGCGAGGTAGTTGAGGCGGGCCTCCACGGCCTCCATGCCGGCCATGGCCAGACGGTCGTTGATCTTGCGCTCAAGTAGCTCCGAGATCTTGTCGCCACCGTCGCGCAGCGTCAGTTCGTTGGCGTCGGCCGTGTTCTGGTCGTAGGCGAAATGCCCTGTCACCTCGCGCAGGGCGGCGTCGCTCTGGATCCGCACGAAGTGGTCGAGCGAGCCGCTGTTGATGTTGCCCCCGAGGGAGGCCGAGTCGAGGTCGAACACCACCTTGTAGGTGTCTCTGATGCGCCACACCAGTACCATGCCGATAAGCACAGGATTGCCGACCTTGTCGTTGACCTTGATGGGGTCGATGTCCATGTTGCGGATGCGCAGCGAGAGCTTCTTGCGGGTGATGAAGGGGTTCACCCAGTAGTATCCGGTCTTGCGGCATGTGCCCACATATTTTCCGAAGAAGATCATCACCCGCGCCTCGTTTGGCTCCTGCACGAAATATCCACAGCACCCCAGCACGAGCAGGATGAAGAGCGGCAGCGAGACGCCGAAGGGGATGGCGGGATGCTCCTCGCCCCCCAGGATGATGGCGCAGGCTATCAGCGCCGGAAGAAGCACGAAAGTGAAGAATATCATCGCGAATCCGTTGATCACGAGTCCTTTGTATTCATATTCCCTGTTGGGCGCGGGGAATCCGCCATTTGTCTCGGCCATATCGTCGGTGTTTTTGTAGTGTGACTGATTTTAACAATATTTAGGTAGGGGAGAGATGAGAAAGTGGATGCAAAATTAGTTTAATTTTCGCATTATATCTAATTTTGCCGCCGTAATATATGGATCGCGGGAGCAGCCGCCGGGCCTCCCTTAATCACCACACAGCTACGAAATGACAGATTTCATATCCGAATGGCATCTCGAGGGCCTTCTTATCGGCCTCTTCACGTTCCTTATAATTGGACTGTTCCATCCCCTTGTGATCAAGGGGGAGTATTACTTCGGTCGCCCCGTGAAATGGGCTTTTCTCGCCGGAGGCATCGTATTCCTTGCCGCCACGCTCTGGCTCGGTCGCCACAGCATCACCCTCTCCGCTCTCTGCGGCGTCACGGCCTTCAGCTGCTTCTGGAGCATCAAGGAGATCGACGAGCAGGTGGAGCGCGTGAGGCAGGGACGCTTTCCGAAGAACCCCCGTAGGCGGTATCCCTACGACGGGCCTTCCGACAGCAGGGCCGGCGAGGAAGGGTGATGGGATAGGTCCCTTTCAGTCGATGAAGCGGTGCAGCAGGTCGCCGTAGGCGTCGATGCGGCGGTCGCGCAGGTAGGGCCACCAGTGCCTTACCTCCTGCGTGCGCTCCATATCGATGTCGGCCACTCCCTCGAAGGGAGCGTCATCGGGAGCCGTCAGCAGCATCTCTCCCTGCGGGCCGGCTACGAAGCTCGAGCCCCAGAAGTCGATGCCCGAGGTCTGGCCCGACGGGTCGTCCTCGAATCCGAAGCGGTTGACGCTCACCACCGGCACCCCGTTGGCTACTGCGTGCGAGCGCTGGATCGTGATCCATGCCTCGCGCTGCCTTGCCTTCTCCTCCGGAGTGTCGTCGGGATTCCACCCGATGGCCGTGGGATAGATCAGCATCTCGGCGCCGCGCAGCGCCATGATGCGCGCTGCCTCGGGATACCACTGGTCCCAGCATACGAGCACTCCGAGCCGCCCTATCGACGTGTCGATGGGGCGGAAGCCCAGGTCGCCGGGCGCGAAATAGAACTTCTCGTAGAAGCCGGGGTCGTCGGGGATGTGCATCTTGCGGTATTTCCCTGCCGTAGAGCCGTCGGAGTCAAACACCAGAGCGGTGTTGTGATAGAGGCCCGGTGCACGCCGCTCGAAGGCGCTCGCCCCAATCACC
>USHH01000157.1 GCA_900554345.1 uncultured Bacteroidales bacterium
GGAGGCGCCCCTGGGCGCCTCCCGCGATATCCGGCGGCTTCCCGATGGGAATCCGGATTTAGCTGAGATGCTGATTTACTTGAAGCGGCGGTTGCCGTCGAGGGCCGGACCCTCGGCCACTGCCTTCTTCTTATTGCCAGACTTAAGCACGTTGTAGGCGATCGGAGCGGCGCAGAAGAGCGAGCAGAATGTGCCCACGATTACGCCGAAGATCATCGCGAACGTGAAGCTGCGGATCGTGTCGCCGCCGAGGAAGAAAATGCAGAGGAGCACGAGCAGCGTCGAGAACGACGTCATGACCGTACGTGTCAGCGTGGTGTTGAGCGAGCGGTTGAACGTGATGAAGCGGTCTTCCTTCGGATAGATCTTCATCATCTCGCGCACACGGTCGAACACCACCACGGTGTCGTTGATCTGATAACCGATCATCGTCAGCACGGCCGCGATAAACGACTGGTCGATCTCCATGGAGAAGGGGAGGAAGCCCCAGCAGATGGAGTAGAAGCCGATGATGAGGAAGGCTGTCAGGGCCACGGCGGCAACGGCGCCTACGGAGAAGGCGATGTTGCGGAAGCGGAGCAGGATGTAGAGGAACATGCAGACCACGGCGATGCCTACGGCCCAGCAGGCGTCGCGCTTCATGTCGTCGGCCACCGAAGGACCGACCTTCTGGATCGAGATGATACCCCGGCTCTCGTCGGCCACGGTGAACGCGTCCTTATCCATGAGCTTGCCGTTGACGGTGAGCTCGGGAGTGAGGTTGGTGTAGAGGAGGTCGGTGATCTCGTTCTCTATGTTCTCGCTCTCGTCGGCGATTTTGTAGCTGGTGGAGATACGCACCTTCGTGGGGTTGTCGATGGTGATCACGCCGACGGAGACTGTCCTGTCGTCGGCGGCCTTCTGAAGGGCGTCGAGCAGACGGGCCTGGATGTCGGAGGGATTCACGTCCTTGTCAAACTGCACCACATAGTTGCGGCCGCCGGAGAAGTCGATGCCCTGGTTCATGCCGCGAATGGCGAGCGAGGCGATCGAGATCACGATGAGGGCGAGCCATACCACGGCGGCTGTGCGCCACTTGCCGAGGAAGTTGATATTGGTGTTGGTGAGGAAATTGCGGCTGATGCCGGTGTCGAACGTCATGTTGGCGCAGCGGCCGTTGGCGGTGATGAGATCGAAGGCGATGCGCGTGAGGAACACGGCGGTGAAGAAGGAGCATACGAGGCCGATGATCAGCGTGGTGGCGAAGCCCTTGATGGGGCCGGAGCCGAAGATCAGCAGGATGATGCCGGTGATCACCGAGGTGAGGTTGGAGTCGAAGATCGCGGAGAAGGCGTTGCTGTAGCCCTCGGAGATGGCCTGGCGCAGCTTCTTGCCGGCCTTGAGCTCCTCCTTTGTGCGCTCGAAGATCAGCACGTTGGCGTCGACCGCCATACCGAGCGCGAGCACGATACCGGCGATACCGGAGAGGGTGAGCACGGCCTGGAGGGAGGCGAGGATGCCGAGGGTGAAATAGAGGTTGAGGATCAGGCCGACGTTAGCCACGAGGCCCGGGATGACGCCGTAGATGAGGATCATGAAGACCATCAGCAGGGCGATGGCCACGATGAAGGAGATGAAACCCCTCTCTACGGCCTCGGCGCCGAGCGACGGGCCGATCACGTTGTTGCTCACCACCGACACCTTGGCGGTCATCTTGCCGCTCTTGAGCACGTTGGCGAGGTCGTTGGCCTCCTCGGGGGTGAAGTTGCCGGTGATCTGCGAGGATCCGCCGGTGATCTCGTTGTTGACGTTAGGGAAGGAGTAGACGTTGTTGTCGAGCACGATGGCGATGGGGCGGCCGATGTTGTTGCGGGTGATTGTGGCCCACTCGCGGGCGCCTGCGTCGTTCATGCGCATGTTCACCATATTGCCCTGCATGTTGTCGAACTCGGAAGAGGCGCTGACCACGGCGTCACCCTCGAGGGCTGCCTCGCCCTTGAGGGCCACGAGCTGCCAGTAGGGGGTGGTGCGGTCTTCGCCGTTGGCTTTCTTCACTACGTTGCCCGCGGCGTCGGTGACGGGAATCTCCACGGGCTTCACCTCCCAGACGGCGCTGAAGTCGGCGGGAAGCACCTTGCGTGCCCTGTCGCTGGAGAGGATGCTGTCGACCATGGCGCGGTCGGCGGGAGCCACGAGGCCGATCACGGGCGAGCCGGAGCGCTGCGGGCCGCCGAGGAGCTGCATGAGGTTGGCGTGGTTGACGGTGTCGGCGGCCGCATACTCGGCGGAGACGCGGTTGAGCTCGCCGGCTATCTCATTATAATTGTAGACCTCGAAGAATTCGAGGTTGGCGCTGCTCTTGAGCAGGTCGGTGACGCGCTCGGGCTCCTTCACGCCCGGGAGCTCGAGGAGGATCTGACCGTTCTTGTCCTGGAGCTTCTGGATGTTGGGGGCCACGACGCCAAACTGGTCGATACGTGTGCGGAAGATATTGAAGGCGGCGTCGACCTGTCCTTCCACCTGCTGCTGGAGGGCGGCGGTGACTTCGGAATTGGAGGCGTTGGATTTGAGCTTGCCCATGAACTCGCCTTCGCGCGAGAAGAGGGAAGCCATGGCTCCGGGCTGGATATAGGAGGCCACCTTGGAGATGAAGTCGCGGTCGGAACCCTTGACGCCCGCGGCCTCGGCCTTGGCGATCGCGGAGTTGATCTCCTTGAGCTGCTGGTCGCCGGAGGCATACTGGCGGAGGATGTCGGGAACGGAGATTTCAAGCACAACGTTCATACCTCCCTTGAGGTCGAGGCCGAGGCCGATCTCCATCTTGCGCACCTGGTTGTAGGTGTAGCCGAGATAGACCTTCTCCTTGTCGATCGAGTCGTTGTACTGCTTCAGACTTTGTTTGTAGGCATCATTGGTGACGTCGCTCGTGCCGGCCATCTTCGCGGCATACTCCTCGGCCTTTTTCTCATAGTGAGAGGTGATGAAGGAAAAGGAAATATAAAAGCCGCAAATCAAGACCAAAAGGACGGCAATGGTGCTGATAAACCCTTTGTTCTGCATTTTGTTGTTCGGTTTTTGTTGGTTATTGTTGTTTGTTTTCGTTATTATGATGTAGGGAATGCATCCCCTCATCCGCCCCCTTGGGGAGGCGGCCGCGGAGGTGCCCTCTTATTTCAGCTTGCAAATATAGCTGATTTTTTTGAGCTTTAAGTCATTTCACTGCATAAAAAAGGGATTTGGCGCTTATTTCCCCATAAAACGGGGTGTGTTTCGCAATATTTTTCCTACTTTTGACGATTAATTGAGAGAGATGAGCAATATATACCGACATATCAGGGCGGTGCGGGCTCTGGCCGCGGCGCTCCTTCCGGCGCTGGTGGCGGCGGGGTGTGCCTCGATGGGCAATCCCTCGGGTGGCCCGCGCGACGAGGAGCCTCCGCGCTTCGTGAGCGCCAACCCGCCGCAGGGCACGGCCGGCGTGACGCCGCGCCGCGTCACACTGGATTTCGACGAGATCGTCAACGTCAAGGACGCCTATTCCAAGGTGGTGGTCTCGCCCGTGGGCAAGGAGACCGCCAAGGTCTCCTCCAACGGGCGCCGCGTCACCGTGCAGCTCCCCGACACGCTGGAGGCCGACGCCACCTACACAATCGATTTCGGCGACGCCATTGAAGACAACAACGAGGGCAACAAGCTCCAGGGCTTCACCTACACCTTCGCCACGGGGCCCGAGATCGACACGCTGAGGGTGTCGGGGATGGTGCTCTCCGCCCGCGACCTCGAGCCCCAGCAGGGGATGCTCGTGGGCGTCTACTCCAATCTCGCCGACTCCGCCTTCGCCACGCTGCCCCTCGAGCGCATCGCGAAAACCGACGACCGCGGCCGATTCACAATCCGCGGCCTGAAGCCGGGCACCTACCGCATCTTCGCGCTCGGCGACCTCGACAACGACTACTTCCGCGCCAATCCCGAGGAGGACATGGCGTGGAGCTCCACGCTGGTGGTGCCCTCCACGGAGAGGGTATCGACCACCGACTCCGTCTACAATCTAAAGACAGGAGCCCTCGACACGGTGGTGAGCCGCATGCGCACGCGCTTCCTCCCCAACGACATCCTGCTCCGCTCCTTCTCCTCCGACTATAAGGCGCAGTATCTCGACAAATACGAGCGCATCGACTCCACGAGGCTCTATTTCAAGTTCAACGCCCCTAACAAGCAGCAGCTCCCCACGGTCGAGATCCTCGGTGCCGGCGAGCCGACGGAGGAGCTGGCGCTGCGCGAGCGCAACGCCGCGGGCGACTCCATCGTCTACTGGCTGCGCCGCCCGGAGACGGTGGCCACCGACACGCTGCGCGTGGCGCTGCGATACCTGCGCACCGACTCCACGCGCTCGCTCTCTCCGGCCGTCGACACGCTGGAGTTCGTGACGCATCATCCCCGCCCGGCCAAGGCCGAGAAGAAAAAAAAGAAAAAAGACGAGGAGGCCGACACGGTGGCGGCGCCCCCGGTGCCGCTGCTCCAGGTGCGTGCCGAGTCGGGCACCTCGCAGGAGGTGTGGCTGCCGCTGCTCCTCCAGTCGGCGACGCCGCTGGCGCGCGTCGACTCGGCGGCCTTCCACCTGATGGTGAGGAAAGACACCGTCTGGCAACCGATGAATGTGGCGCTCTCCCCCGCCCCGCCCGACTCGCTGTCGCTCCGACGGCTGCAGATCGACTTCCCATGGCGCTACGGCACGAGCTACAGGCTCGCCGTCGACACGCTGGCGCTCACCGACATCTACGGCGTATCGTCGGGCCCCTTCACCCACGACTTCAACGTGAAGCCCGAGGAAGACTACTGCGCGCTGACCTTCAACATCACGGGGCGCCCCGACAGTGTGCCGGCCTTCGTGGAGCTGCTCAATCAGGACAAGCCCGTGCGCACGGAGGCTGTCGCGGATAATGCGGTGACGTTCCGCTATCTGGCGCCGGGCAAATACTATGCGCGAATCATCTTCGACTGGAACGGCAACGGCCTCTACGACACAGGCGATTTCGACTCGCTGCGTCAGCCAGATCTGGCATACTACTACCCCAAGGCCGTGAACATCAAGAAAAACTGGGAGAAGACGGAGAGCTGGGACATATTCGCCATGACGGTCGACCAGCAGAAGCCGGAAGCCATACTGAAGAACAAGCCGGAGGTCGACAAACGTCGCCGCGCGGCGAAGAAGAACGCCAGCCAGCAGACCGGGGAGGATGAGGAAGACGAGGAGTATTTCGACCCTACGCGCAATCCGTTCGACCCCAACGACAGGGGACGGCGCAACCAGAACCAGAGGTTTTAAGAGTCAAGAGTCAAGAGTCAAGAGTGAAGCGTCAGCAAGCTGGGAGAGGCGGCGTCTCGCCGCCACCCTGCGGGTCCATAGG
>USHH01000158.1 GCA_900554345.1 uncultured Bacteroidales bacterium
GGAGCTGAAGGAGCAGTACAGGCAGCAATATCTTGATGAAGGCAGGGCTGAAGGCGAAGTGAAGGGGAGATTGTCTCTGGCGAAAGAAGTGATACGTAACCTTCTTGCCAAGAAGATGGATTTCGCATCCATTTCAGATATATGTGGCCTCGATGTGAGTCAGGTCAGGGAGATAGCCTCCACCATATCCCAGTAAGAAGGTTTCTCTCTAAAGCCATCCCTCTCTAGTAAGACAGCAGGTGCGTCTACGGATTCCCGCCGGAGGCGCTTCCCTTTCATGTCTCCGGCAAAAGGCGCCGTTTGCTCCAATTTTACCGTCGCCTAAGGGCTGTCGGGATAAACAATATCCCGACGACGATTGTAGTTATAGTAAGAGTGATAACTAAACCTACCGATTGTAAAACCAGCAATCCACCACAGAATTCCACATGAGAATACACCTGCTCGCCATAATGACCCTGACGGCTGTGGCCGGCGCCGGAGCCTCCACCGTGAGCCTCGACTCCTGCCGACGTATGGCCGTGGCCAACAACAAGTCGCTGCAGATCGCCGAGGAGAACATCCGGGGCGCCGCATACTACCGCAAGGCGGCCTTCTCGGCCTATCTGCCCTCCGTAGATTTCACCGGCACCTATTTCTACAACCAGCACAAGATCGAGCTCCTCGGCGAGGACGCCAAGCTCCCCACCATGAGCTTCGACCCCGCCTCCGGAAAATACAACTACAACATAGTGACGGGCCCCGACGGGGTGCCTGTGAAGGACCCCGCCACCGGCTCGTATATCCCCTCGGAGGTGGCCGTCATCCCGAAGGAGGCGATGAGCTACGACGTACACAACGTCTTCGCCGGAGCCTTCACCCTCACCCAGCCGATCTACATGGGAGGCCAGATCCGCGCCCTCAACGAGATCGCCGGCCTCACCGAGAAGGTGGCGAAGTCATCGCGCAACGCCCTCGCCCAGGACATCGTCTACGCCGTCGACGACGCCTACTGGCAGGTGGTGTCGCTCCGACAGAAGAAGCGTCTGGCCGAGAGCTTCGCATCACTCGTCGACTCGCTCCTCTACGACGTGAGGGCGATGTATGACGAGGGGGTGGCCACCAGATCGGACGTGCTCACCGTGGAGGTGAAGCAGAACGAGGCGCAGATCGCCCTCGTCAAGGTAGACAACGGCCTGACGCTCTCGCGAATGGCCCTCGCGCAGATATGCGGCCTGCCCGTCAACACCGTGATGACGCTCAGCGACGAGGGGCTGCAGTCGGTGGCCACGGGGCCCGCGGCCGGCGGCCGTTGTAGCGGACTACAATATGGCCGACGTCTACGCCCGCCGCCAGGACCTCGAGGTGATACGCACCTCGATCTCGCTGATGCGCAGCCGCGAGAAGATGGCTATCGGGGAGATGCTCCCCAAGATCGCCCTCGTGGGAGCGTATTCCTTCTCCAATCCCAACGTCAACCACGGCTTCGAGAAGAAGTTCGGCGGCGGCTTCAATGTGGGCGCCACGCTAACGGTGCCCCTCTGGCACTGGGGGGGCCGCTACAACAGATACAAGGCCGCGAAGTCGGCCACCATCGCCAACCGCCTCCTGCTGGAGGACGCCCGGGAGAAGGTGGACCTCCAGGTGAGCCAGGCGCGCTTCTCCTACGAGGAGGCCTTCAAGACCTACGCCATGACGCTCACCAACATGAAGAAGGCCGACGAGAACCTCCGTCAGGCGGAGCTCGGATTCAAGGAGGGGGTGCTCACGTCGGACGACGTGCTCCGCGCCCAGACCGCCTGGATCCAGGCCCACTCCGAGAAGATCGACGCCGAGATCGGCATCCGCCTCTGCGAGGTCTACCTCTCGAAGGTGCTCGGCGAGCTCTCCTACTGAAATGAAAAAAATCATACACGACATAAAACACGACAGCGATATGGACTCCACTACACCGCGCACGCCGCAGACCGACGACGCCACACAGAGAATGCAGTATGACGATCCGGTGGCCGTCAGCGCGAAAGACCGCATGCTCATTGCCACCATCATAACCATCACCCTGGTGATAGCCGGGCTCGCCATCCTCGGCTTCCTCACCATCAAGCAGGGCCCCGACACCGTGCAGGGCCAGGGCGACGCCACGGAGATACGCATCTCCGGCAAGCTCCCCGGCCGCGTGGCCGAGCTCTATGTGGAGGAGGGCGACCATGTGAAGGCCGGCGACCCCCTCGTCAGGATACATTCGGCCCTCGCCGACGCCCGCCTCGAGCAGGCAAAGGCCATGGAGGAGGCAGCAGCCGCCACCAACCGCCGCGTGGACGCCGGCACCCGCAGCCAGGTCATCGCCTCGGCCCGCGACGTATGGCGCCAGGCACAGGCCGCCACCGGCATCGCGAAGAAGACCTACGACCGCATGCAGAACCTCTTCTCGAAGGGGGTGGTCAGCGAGCAGAAACGCGACGAGGCAAAGGCCGCCTACGAGGCCGCATCGGCCGGCGAGGCCGCCGCCAGGAGCCAGTATGACCTCGCCGTGGCCGGCGCCCGGAAGGAAGACAAGGAGGCCGCCGCCGCAATGGTGTCGGTGGCGAAAGGGGGCGTCAGCGAGGTGGGCGCCGTGCTGGAAGACCAGTATCTCCTCGCTCCCTGCGACGGCGAGATCACAGTGGTCTATCCCCACGTCTCCGAGCTCGTGGCCACGGGAGCTCCCATCATGTCGCTCCAGAAAGACGACCACTGGGCCGTCTTCAACGTGCGCGAGACCCTGCTCAAGGACATCCGTCTCGGTAGCACCATCAAGGTGAAAATTCCGGCTCTCGACAAGGAGGCCGACATGAAGGTCTTCTACATCCGCGACCTCGGCACCTACGCCAACTGGCAGGCCACAAAGTCGACCGGCGACTACGACGCGCGCACCTTCCAGGTGAAGGCCCGCCCCGAGAAACCTATCGAGAACTTCCGCCCCGGCATGTCGGTGGTGCTTATCCGGAATGAGAAATGAAACCCTCGGGCCTCAAAGCCGTGATGACGGTCAGCCTCCTCGAGATCGTGAGGCGACCCGTCTACTGGTTCGGTTTCTTCCTGCTCCCGCTCTTCCTCTTCCTCATGCTGGCCAACATGATGGAAGAGGGGCTGCCGCAGAAGACGCCCGCCGCCATGGTCGACAAGGACGGCAGCTCCCTGTCGCGGCAGATGACCCTCAACATCGGCGGCATGCAGATGGTAGACCTCCGCTATGAGAGCAACAGCTTCACGGAGGCCCGCCACCTGATGCAGGAGGGGAAGATCTACGGCTTTTTCCTGATTCCCGAGAACTATCAGGCCGACCTCATGGCCGGGCGCAATCCGGTGATCACCTTCTACACCAACATGACCTACTACGTGCCGGGGTCGCTGCTCTTCAAGACCTTCAAGAGCTCCGCCACCTACTCGAAGGCCGCCATAGTGAGCGGCGCCCTCGAGTCGCTCGGCGCAACGGAAGACCAGGTGAAGCCGCTGCTCCAGCCTGTCAACATCCAGTGCAGGGGTCTCGGCAACCCCGGGCTGAACTACGGCATATATCTCGGCAACTCATTCATACCCTGTGTGCTCCAGCTGATGATCATGCTCATCACCTGCTTCAGCCTCGGCCAGGAGATAAAATACGGCATGTCGCGCCAGCTGCTGCGCCGCGCCGACGGCAGCATAGTGAAGGCCGTCTTCGGCAAGCTGCTCCCGCAGACGGCGATCTGGACCGTGGTGGCCATCTTCATGGAGTCGTGGCTCTTCAAATACAACGCATATCCGATGAACGGCTCATGGCTCTGGATCACCCTCTCGGAGGTGATGTTCGTGGTCGCCACCCAGGGCTTCGCCCTCTTCATCTTCTGCCTGCTCCCCAACCTGCGCCTCTCGCTCTCGATATGCGCCCTCACGGGCATCCTCTCATTCTCCATCGCGGCGTTCTCGTTTCCCTACGAGAGCATGTATCCCGCCATCGGAATCCTGAGCTGGATCCTCCCCGTGAGATACAACTTCCTCATATATATCGACCAGGCGCTCAACGGCATCGACATCTATTACTCGCGTGTGTGGTTTGTGGCCTACATCGTCTTCATGCTGCTGCCGCTCCCGCTGCTGCCGCGCCTCCGCAGGTGTATGGCGAGGCCGGTGTACGTGCCTTAGTCAGTAAAGTCAAATTCCTCCGACATGAAAGTGTTTCATTACATACGCAATGCGGTCTCGCAGCTCTTCAGGGTCTACTGCCGGGAGTTCACCCTCGTGATCCACGACCCCGGGCTGCTGCTCTTCATCGTCTTCCTCCCCTTCGCCTATCCGGTGATCTACTCGCTGATATATAATCCGGAGATCGTGAGAGACGTGAAGATGGTGGTGGTGGACCACGACCGCACCCCGCTGAGCCGCGAGCTCACCCGCAGGCTCGACGCCACGCAGGGGGCATGGGTGACGGGCTATGCCGCCGACCTCGGCGAGGCAAAGCGCGCCATGCACTCCCACGACTGCTACGCCATCCTGGAGATTCCCGAGGGGTTTCAGCGCAAGGTCGACGGCGGCGAGACCGGCAACGCCGTGATGTATTGCGAGATGAGCCTGCTGCTGCGCTACAAGGCATTCCTCATGGCCGCCACCGACGTGATGCTCGACATGGGGGGCGAGCTCCAGAAGCGCAAGATCGACGACGCGCTGCCCATGGGCTCCAGCTACATCTCCGACGGCGACCTCCTGCCGATCCACAACGTGGCGATGGGCAACATAGAGAGCGGCTTCGACTCCTTCATCATGCCGGCGATCGTGGTGCTGATCCTCCATCAGTGCATAGTGCTGGTGCTGGGCATGTCGGGTGGCGCCAAGCGTGAGAAGGCATATCTCACAGGCCACGACCCCTACAACGCCGTCAGGTCGGTAGGGCTCACCATGGCGGGGCAGACCCTCTGCTACATGACTCTCCTCTTCCTCCCCATGATCTTCCTGCTCCACTACGTGCCGCTGATCTTCGCCTTCCCGATGGAGAGCGACATCGTGTCCCTCTTCGCCTTCATGCTGCCCTTCTTCATCGCCGCCGCGGGCGTGGGGTTCTGCTTCCAGGCCTTCGTGTGGGAGCGCGAGTCGGTGTTCGTGCTGTGGGTGGTCACCTCGGTGGCCTTCCTGTTTCTATCGGGCATCACGTGGCCCCTCTACGGCATGAGCCCGCTCTGGAAAGGGCTCGCCTACTGCCTGCCGAGCACGTGGGGCGTGGAGGGATTCGTGAGGATGCACACCAACGGCGCCACCATCGCGCAGGTGTCTGACGCCTACACCATGCTGTGGATCCTCGCCGCGGTCTATATGGCGCTGGGATACTGCGTGCAGCGCTGGATCGTCAGGCCGCAGA
>USHH01000159.1 GCA_900554345.1 uncultured Bacteroidales bacterium
TGACCCAGCTTGGCCGTCCCCCCCCCGCGGATCTCCGCCTCCAGCTGCGGAAGGGTCGACTTCGTGGAATAGAGCACTATCCGCGCCTGCGTCACCTCCAGCATGTCGCCGATGCCGGCCTCGAAACGGGCCTCCGTCATCCTGAGCACCTTCTCCTGCTGCTGTATGTGGCTTAGGGCGACGGCGTGCTGCTCCTGGAGGGTGCGGAGCCGGAAGTATGCCTTGGCCACATTCGCGGCGAGGCTTACGAGCACGGCGTCGTAGTCGGCGCGTGCCGCCTGCGTGGCGGCCTTACCGGCCTTGATGTTGGCGCTCACCCGGCCGAAGACGTCGATCTCCCAGTTCATATTGAGGCCGAGAGAGAAATAGTCGACTGTCCGTGAGGGTGTGGAGGGATGTGTGGTGGCGCCGGCCGTCTGCGCCTTTTGCCATCCGGCGGAGGCCTGGAGGTCGGGCCAGTAGGCCGACCGCGCGAGGTCGGTTTCCTTTCGCGCGAGGTCTATCCTCTTGATTGCTGCGGCCACATTGTAGTTGTTGGCCTGCGCCTTGACAAGGAGCGAGTCGAGCATTGGGTCGCCGAATGTCGCCCACCAGTCGTCGGCGGCTGGAGCCGTCTGCCGGTATGCCTCGGTGTAAGTCCATCGGTCCGGAAGCGGCCGTTCCGGCGCGGTGACGCCGTCAGCGGCATGCGCGGCTGGGGAGCCTGCGGCGCCGAGCATCGCCACGATGGCGAGGATATGGATATAGCGGTGTCTTTTCATAGGGAAGCGTTGATGTCTAAGCAGTGGAATCACCTGGCGGCGGCCGGCCGTCAGATCCAGATGAGGAAGAAAATGATGAAGATGGCGATGAGCCCCACCACCCACCAGAGTGTGGAGTTGGCCCAGATGGAGTCGTTGACTTCTTTCTCCTCAAGTTCGTTTTCGGAGGGCTGTGTATGCTTTCTGTCTTGGCGTGTTTCCATAATATATGCGCTTATTTTAGCAATATAACGCCGCTGTTTCGCCGAAGGTTGACCGTTGGAAGCAAAAACGGCACGGCCCTCGGGCCATGCCGTCGTGATGTGGGCGGTGTATTTGTGGCAGTGTCAGGAGACCACGTTCTGGGGCTCGCCATCCATCCAGCGGCGGAGATTGGCCACCGATATCTCCATGCATCTGCGGCGCGCCTCCTGTGTGGCCCAGGCCACATGGGGCGTCACGTAGCAGTTGCGCGCCTTGAGCAGGGGGTTGTCGCAGCGCGGCGGCTCCGAGCAGAGCACGTCGAGCCCGGCGGCATAGAGCCTCCCCTCATTGAGCGCCTCGGCCAGTGCCGCCTCGTCGACGAGCCCTCCGCGCGCCGTGTTGATGAAGATGGCCGTCGGCTTCATGAGCCCTAAGAGGCGGGCGTTGACCATCCCTCGGTTGTCTTCGGTGAGCGGGCAGCAGAGGCACACCACGTCGCAGTCGCTGAAGAGGTGGTCGAGGTCTGTCTTCACCACCTCCGGCAGCTGCCCCTGCGGCTTCGACGAGCACACCGCCACCTTCATGCCGAAGGCGGCCGCGATCCGGGCCGTGGCCTTGCCGATGTGGCCGTAGCCCACGATGCCGAGGCTTCGCCCGGCGAGCTCCATCAGCGGAAAGTCGCTGTAGGCGAAGTCGGCGCTCTGACACCACCGGCCGAGCCTGTTCTGCTCCGCGTGATATTCGGCGTGGTTGCATATGGTGAGCAGCAGCGCGAAGATCTGCTGCGCCACGGAGTCGGTGCTGTAGGCCGGCACGTTGCATACCGTGATGCCGGCCTCGGCAGCCGCCTTCACGTCGACCACATTGTAGCCTGTGGCGAAAATCCCTATATACCGGAGCTTCGGCAGCAGACGTATCGCCTCCTCGTCGATCACCGTCTTGTTGGTGAGCACCACCTCTGCGTCGAGTGCCCTCTCCACCACCAGCTCCGCCGGCGTGCGGTCGTAGAGCGTCACATTGCCTAAAGCCTCGAATCCCTCCCAGCTGAGGTCGCCCGGATTGAGCGTATATCCGTCAAGTATCGTTATATTCATAGTCTCTTTGTTTTTTCTGCAAAAATAATGGTTTCTCTCCATAAAAACAAAGCCTTGCGTTGTTATAGGGGTATGAAGAATCTTATATTGCTGCGCCACGGGCAGAGCGCGTGGAATCTCGAGAACCGTTTTACGGGCTGGACCGATGTCGACCTCTCCGACGAGGGGCGCTACCAGGCCGCGGAGGCCGGCGAGAAAATGAAGAGGGAGGGCCTCGAGCCCCGCTACTGCTTCACGTCATATCTGAAGCGGGCCATCCACACCCTGCAGATTGCCCTCGACGGGCTCGACCGCGCATGGGTGCCGGTGGTGAAGGACTGGCATCTCAACGAGCGCCACTACGGGGCGCTTCAGGGGCTCGACAAGAAGGTGACGGCAGAGAAATACGGCGACGCGCAGGTGCACATCTGGCGCCGCAGCTACGACGTGGCGCCCCCGCTCCTCGAGCCCGGCGATCCGCGCTTTCCCGGCAACGAGGCCAAGTATGCGGCGCTGACGACCGATGAGCTGCCACTGGGCGAGTCGCTCGAGCTGACCATCCGGCGTGTGCGTCCCTGCTGGGAGGAACTGATCGCCCCTGCGCTGCGCCTCTACGACACGGTGCTTGTGGCGGCCCACGGCAATTCCCTCCGCGGACTTGCCATGATGCTTCTCCATCTTACGCCGGAAGAGGTGATGAACCTCGAGATTCCCACCGGAGCCCCCTGGCTCTTCCGTCTCGACGACCATCTTTCCGTCACCGACCACCGCTACCTCTGACCCTGTGCTTAATGCCTCGTACTTACTACTTCATAACTCTGACTTAATACTTATCCCATGCGCCTGTCATTCACTTTCGATGAAATCTCCTCATGGCTCACCCGCCTCTGCCGCACGCGGGTGGTTGTGAGCTCCACCGCCGGGAGCGTCCTGACGGTGGCTGTGCCCGTCAACATCCTGCTCGACCTTGTGAGCGTGAAGCTGCGTCTCGAGGTCATAGGACTCAACCCGCGCATGCTGATGGTGCGCTATAAGAGCGCCTTCGGTGTCGACAAGCTGATCGGTCTGGCCTTGAAATGGCTGCGCAGGCGTTATCGGGGGATCGACGAAGCCGTCACGTTCCAGCCCGGCAACATCATCAAGGTCGACTTCATGAAGATTCCGCGCATGGCGCCACTGCTCCGCAACCTGGAGCTTAGCCGCCTCTACTTCACCGACAGCACTCTCGAGCTCGACGGCCAATTGATTGGTGGACAGTAATATGTTAACCAACGTTAAAACATCGGCATAATCATTTATAAAGATTAAAGAATGTTAAATCAAGGGAATTTTTTATGTTGTATAGCATTGTTTTGAAAAATTATTATTAATTTTGCAGTGAGTTTTTCATGGTATTAGATTTTAAGGTTAACACGAAGATTGGTTGTCGGGACGACAATCAATTTTTTTATGCCCTTATTTTCCTTCCGGGGATGAAGGTGTCTCGTTGCTTAACGAATGTGAATTTAATCCGGAAAAATTCCATTAAAACTTAAAGAATGTTAAATCATAGGAAATTTTTGTGTTATATAGCATAAATCTTAAAAATAATCATTACCTTTGCATTGAGTTTTTCATGGTATTAGATTTTAAGGTTAACACGAAGATTGGTTGTCGGGATGACAATCAATTTTTTTATGCCCTTTCCCGACCCTCTCCTGACCCTCTCGATGCCCCTGTGAAAAATATTTTGCTTTTTTCTTGCAGATGATGAAATTTATTCGTAAATTCGCGCACGGTACTATCCAACACAACGATTGCCGACTAAACACCAAACAATAACTTCTAAACTCCATTGCTTATGAAAGGAATCATTACCCTTGCCTTATTCCTGATGGCCTCGGCAGCCATCATACCGGCGTCCGCCGCTCAGACACGCGCCGACAGCGGCGACGACGCAATCACCATCACCCCGGCCACCAAAGCCGTCTCAGGCTGCGGCAGCGAGGAGACCTTCAGCGCCCCGCGCGGCCTCGTTCCCATGAAGGAGACTCCAGGCAATGTCGAGGAGGGCGATGTGGTTGGTGAAGAGGAGCCCCCGTTCTATTTCACCGTCTCATACTCCGACGCAGTGCTGACCATCAAGGCATACAACGTGTTGAGTACATGCTGTCTGGTTGAGTTTGACCCACAGATCAAACGCGATGGCAATGAACTTCACTTCCTATCCGGCTTGGAGGGTATGTGCGACTGCATCTGCATATATAATGTGGAGGTTACATTCGAGGGCATAGAGCCGGGACACTACACCCTGCGTTTCGACTATAGCGAAGAGATATGGGAGATCGACCTTGAAGAGGGCGCCAACGCCACCTTCGACCTCACTCCCGGCGCCGTGGTCGAAGCCGTAATGGAGGGCATCAGCTTCCAGCGTAACGGCGACATGCTGACAGTGCTGGCCGAGGGCGATGTAGCCGTGACCGTCACCAACGCCTCCGGCGTGTGCGTAAATAAGACGAGTGGAAAGAACGCTGTCAATGTCTCGCTCGCCGGGCTTCCCGCCGGCTGGTATGCCGTAAAGGCGAAGAGCGCCACCGAGACCCGTGGCAAGCTCATCATGCGTTGATCCTCATCCACCCCTGCACATCAAATCAGGGATTCGTTAAATGTAAGACCGCGATAGACGCTCAGTCTATCGCGGTCTTACATTTAACGCCTTCTTGACTCTTGACTCTTGACTCTTGACTCTTGACTCTTGACTCTTGACTCTTGACTCTTCACTCTTCCCTCTTCACTCTTCATTCTATCTCCTTCAGACGATAGAATAATCCATCTTTTTTGTCGGATTCTGCATTTCACACTGTGCCAAACCTTACTAACTTTGCACCGTTGACATAAAATCTGACATCAATGGAAAAATACAACCGTTTCTTCATCGTCTTCGTCTGCCTCGTCTCCGCCATGGGAGGCCTCCTCTTCGGCTACGACTGGGTAGTGATCGGAGGCGCTAAGCCCTTCTACGAGGCCTTCTTCGGCATCGCCGGACACCCGGGCCTCCAGGGCCTCGCAATGTCGGTGGCCCTTGTCGGCTGCCTCGTCGGCGCCATGGCCTGCGGATGGCTCGCCGACTCCATCGGCCGCAAACGCCTCCTCATCGTCTCCGCCCTCATCTTCCTGGTATCGGCCTACGCCACAGGCGCCTTTTCCACATTCTCCGGCTTCCTTGTGGCCCGCTTCGCCGGAGGCATCGGCATCGGAATCGCCTCCCGCCTCTCCCCGGTGTATATCGGGAGGAAGAA
>USHH01000160.1 GCA_900554345.1 uncultured Bacteroidales bacterium
GTAATCGGCGTCACCGCCAACACCATCGGCGACATCGAGGCCGTGCGCTACATGGACATCGACTATATCGGCATAGGCCCCTATTCGGCCACCACCACCAAGAAGCGTCTGGCCCCCATACTCGGCCTCGAGGGCATAAAAGGCATCTGCGCCGAGATGGAGACCAAGGAAATCAACATACCGAGAGTGGCTGTGGGTGGTATTAAGCTTGAAGACATAGAGCCGCTGCTCAGAGCCGGCGTCAACGGCTTCGCCGTGAGCGGGGCCATAGCCTTCGCCTCCGACATCACCGGAGAGACCAGGAAATTCATCGAGCGGATGCCCGTCGGGGAATGACCCCCTCGGGCACACCGCCTCAACCAACAGTATAAAACCTATCATCATCAATGGACGACATATTGAAAATAGGAGGCCGTGAATTCAGGTCGCGGCTATTCGTGGGGACGGGCAAATTCCCGTCGCCGGAGACGATGCTCGAGGCCATCAAGGCCTCCGGCTCCGAAATGATCACAGTGGCCATGAAGAGAGTGAACATGCTCAACGAGGCCACCGACGAGATGCTGACCCATATCAACAGGGAGCACGTGCAGCTGCTGCCCAACACCTCGGGAGTGCGCAACGCACGCGAGGCCGTGCTCGCCGCACAGATGAGCCGCGAGATCTTCCACACAGACTTCATCAAGCTCGAGATACATCCCGACCCCAAATATCTCATGCCCGACCCTATCGAGACACTGAAGGCAACGGAGGAGCTGGCCCGCGACGGATTCACCGTGCTCCCCTACATCCAGGCCGACCCCGTGCTCTGCAAGCTGCTCGAGGAAGCAGGCGCAGCCGTCGTGATGCCGCTCGGCGCCCCTATCGGCACCAACAAGGGGCTCGTGACACGCGAGCTGCTTGAGATCATCATCGAGCAGAGCCGCGTGCCGGTAGTGGTCGACGCCGGCCTCGGCGCTCCGTCGCATGCCGCGGAAGCCATGGAGATGGGCGCCGACGCAGTGCTCGTCAACACCGCCATCGCCATCGCCGGCGACCCCGTAGCTATGGCCCGGGCCTTCGCCAAGGCTGTGGAGGCGGGACGAGAGGCATTCAACGCCGGACTCGGCACCGTGTGTTCATCGGCACAGGCATCAAGCCCCCTGACCTCATTCCTCGAGAACCTCTGACAACGCACGCCAATATTTTCCATAAGCAAACAATCTACATATCATGCATATAGAAAACATCAACGTCTCTTCCTATCCCAATTCAGAAAAGGTTTATGTGGATGGCAAGCTCCATCCCATCAAGGTTGGCATGAGGAAAATCCACCAGTATCCGACAGTGAAGATCGAGGCCGGGAAGAGAATAGAGACACCCAACGAAGATATCACCGTCTACGACACCAGCGGACTCTACACCGACCCGGCCTACGAGGTAGACATCAACAAGGGGCTCCCCCGCACCCGCACCGAGTGGGTAGTGGCCCGTGGCGACACCGAGGAGCTCGACGACATCACGAGCGAATACGGCCGCATGCGCCGCGACATGAAGGAGCTCGACGCCATCCGCTTCCCGGTGGCCCACAAGCCCCGCAAGGCCAGGGAGGGCAGGAGAGTCACGCAGATGCACTACGCAAAGAAGGGCATCATCACCCCGGAGATGGAATACGTGGCCATCCGCGAGAACCTCGACAACGAGGCACGCGGCATCAAGACCCACATCACCCCCGAGTTCGTAAGGCAGGAGGTGGCAGCCGGGAGAGCCGTGATCGCCGCCAACATCAACCACCCCGAGGCCGAGCCGATGGTGATTGGCAAAGCCTTCGCCGTGAAGCTCAACACCAACATCGGCAATTCGGCGCTTTCCTCAGGCATCGAGGAGGAGGTGAGCAAAGCCGTGTGGAGCTGCTACTGGGGTGGCGACACACTGATGGACCTCTCGACGGGCAACAACATCCACGAGACACGCGAGTGGATAATCCGCAACTGCCCGGTGCCGATGGGCACCGTGCCCATCTATCAGGCGCTGGAGAAAGTGAACGGCGACGTAAAGCGCCTCACCTGGGAGATATACCGCGACACCCTGATAGAGCAGTGCGAGCAGGGAGTGGACTACTTCACAATCCATGCAGGCGCGCTTCGCCAGCATGCAAGGCTTCTCGGCGAGAGGCTCACAGGATGCGTGAGCCGCGGCGGCTCCATCATGACGCAATGGTGTGTGGAGCACGACAGCGAGAGCTTCCTCTACACCCACTTCGACGAGATATGCGAGATTCTCAACAAATATGACGTGGCCATCTCGCTGGGCGACGGCATGCGCCCGGGATCGACCCACGACGCCAACGACCGTGCGCAGTTTCTGGAGCTGGAAATGTTCGGCGAGCTGACGCGCAAGGCGTGGGATCACGACGTGCAGGTGCTCATCGAGGGTCCGGGCCACGTGCCCATGCAGAAGATACCGGAGAACATGGAGAAGCAGGTGAAGGAATGCATGGAGGCCCCTTTCTACACGCTCGGCCCCCTCACCACCGACATCGCCCCGGCCTACGACCACATAACGTCGGCCATCGGCGCAGCCATAATATCCGCGCTCGGCACGGCTATGATCTGCTACGTGACACCTAAGGAGCATCTCGCTCTCCCCGACCTCAACGACGTGCGCGAGGGCGTGATCGCCTATAAGATAGCGGCCCACGCAGCCGACCTCTGCAAGGGGCTTCCCGGCGCCAGCGTGCGCGACGACGCCCTCAGCAAGGCTCGCTTCGAATTCCGCTGGAAAGACCAGTTCAACCTATCCCTCGACCCGGAGAAGGCTCGCCGGTATTACGTGGAGGCACGTCGCAACTCACCTGACGCCGACGACCGCTTCTGCACGATGTGCGGCCCCAACTTCTGCGCGATGAGGATATCACAAAACATCACAGACTCATGTATGAAGGATTAAAGACGGCCGAAGGCCGGATGCCGAAAATGAAAAGCGACCCGACACCCGACGCCATATTCGGCCGCGGCTTCGCCGACGAGATAGGGCGCTACGACTGGGACGAGACACTGCGGATCGTGGAGGAGGCCACCGACGCCGAAGTGCGGCGCGTGCTGTCCAGAGCCGCCTCGGGCCGCAAGCCCCTCACCCCGGAGGAGTTCGCCATACTGATATCCGAGGCCGCCGACCCGTATATGGAGCAGATGGCGGCCATGAGCCGCCACTTCACCAGCGAGCGCTTCGGCAAGACCATCTCGATGTATATCCCGATGTATGTGTCGAACGCCTGCACCAACAAATGCGTGTATTGCGGCTTCAACCACGACAACCCCTTCACGCGCACCACGCTGACCCTCGGGCAGGTAGCCGACGAATGCCGGGCTATCAAGGCGCTCGGCCCCTTCGAAAACCTTCTGATCGTGTCGGGCGAGTATCCGTCGCTCTGTGGCGTAGACTACATTGAGAAGGTGCTCGGAGTCTGCCGCCCCTTCTTCCACAACCTCACCATCGAGGTGCAGCCTATGCGCGGCTCCGACTACTACCGCCTCACCAAGGCGGGACTCAACGGGGTGGTGTGCTTTCAGGAGACCTACCACAAAGAGGCCTACCGCAAATATCATCCCAAGGGAATGAAGAGCCACTATGAATGGAGGCTCAACGGCTTCGACCGCATGGGAGAGGCCGGAGTGCATAAGATCGGCATGGGCGTATTGCTCGGACTCGAAGACTGGCGTGCCGACGTGGTGATGCTGGCGCGCCACCTGCGCTATCTGCAGCGCCGCTACTGGCGCAGCCGCTTCAGCGTCAATTTCCCGAGGATGCGGCCGTCGGAAAGCGGCTTCCAGCCCACAAGCATCATCAGCGACAGGCAGCTTGCGCGCCTCACCTTCGCCTTCCGCCTCTTCGACCATGACGCCGACATATCCTATTCCACCCGCGAGGCCCCTCAATACCGCGACCACATCCTGAGCTTAGGGGTGACATCGATGAGCGCCGGAAGCCAGACGGAACCAGGAGGATACGCCACGTCGCCGGAGGCCCTCGAGCAATTCGAGGTCAACGACAACCGCACGCCGGCCGCAGTGACGGAGGCCATCCGCAAAGCCGGTTACGAGCCTGTGTGGAAAGACTGGGACGCCATCTTCGACTGAAGCCGCAAGAGACTTCAAGACTCTGAACCATAAGGGAGGGGCGGTTGTTGATACATAAAAACGACAATAAAAAGATACGAATATGAAATTCACGCAACCGAAACTCCCCTATTCGCCGGATGCCCTTACCCCCGTGATATCCCCGACCACCATCGAGTATCACTACGGCAAGCATGAGAAAGCGTATATCGACACCCTCAACAAGCTGATCGAGGGGACCCCTTACGAAGAAATGGCTCTTGAAGAGATCATCTGCAAGAGCGACGGCAAGCTCTTCAACCAGGCGTCGCAGGCCTGGAACCATATCTTCTATTTCTTCCAGTTCTCCCCCAACGGACTCAAGGAACCGGGCGGCAGGCTGCGCGAGCGCATCGACGAGCAGTTTGGCAGCTTCGAGGAGTTCAAGAAGAAATTCGAGGAGGCAGGCGTCGGTCTGTTCGGCTCCGGCTGGGTATGGCTTTCTGCCGACAGCGAGGGAAAGCTCTTCATCACACAGGGGTCGAACGCGGGCAATCCCATGACCGACGGGCTTCGTCCGCTGCTGACATTCGATGTATGGGAACACGCCTACTATCTCGACTACCAGAACCTCCGCGGAGAGTATCTGAAGAAGCTCTGGGACATAGTGGACTGGGACATCATCGAGATGCGCTACGGAGAATAGCCTGAAATGAGAGAAAACCGGAGAAAAATTGCGGAGACATCACAATGATGACGTCTCCGCAATATTTTTGGCATGTCGATTGTTATTATATAGAGGTGGCACGTTTTGCCATCAGCAAGGAAACCGAACACAAGACCATAAAAATAATAAATGACAGAACAAGGAGAACTGACCGAAGGCATCATCGAGGCCATCCAGGACAAGAAGGGAAGCAGGATCGTGAAAATCGACCTTTCCGACATCATGTCGGCTCCCGCGTCCACGCTCATCATCTGCCAGGGGAAATCGACCTCCCAGGTGGGAGCGATAGCCGACAACATCCGCGACCACCGCCATGTGACAAGCCTCTTGCAGCGTCTGCGCGTGGAACGAAACGGCGTGACGCTGACTCCCACCCTGA
>USHH01000161.1 GCA_900554345.1 uncultured Bacteroidales bacterium
GCCACGCCCTTGGCTGCCGCCGGCTTTGCTTCCGCCTTGGCCTTGGTGGTCTTCCTCGGGGCGCCGCGGCGTTTCACCTTGCGGAGCACCTGGGCTGTGCGCGAGGGGAGATACATCTTGAGCCAGCCTTTGCCGGAGGGGGCGTAGAGCGGGTCGGGGCTGGTGAAGTGTCTCACCGTGTCGTCGATGTTGCCGTAGCCTCCCACGTCGGGGTCGTCGCTGTTGAGCACCACCTCATACTCGCCGGCCGGAGCCAGGAACCCGTAGTCGGTGAAGCTCTTCGAGGGGTTCCAGTTGAAGACGAAGATGAGGTCGCCGCGCATGAAGGCGAGTACCTGGTCGTCGTCTTTCTCCCAGAGCTTCTCCACCGGGAGGGCCTGGAAGTTGAAGCATCCGCCCACGAGCTCCACCATCTCGTTGTCGAAGCGGTTGAGGAATTTGTATTTGAGGTCATCGCGGTCTACGAGCTCCCATTGGCGGCGTGCGTACTTATAGCTCCATCCGTTGCCTTCCCTGGGGAAGTCGATCCATTCGGGATGACCCCATTCGTTGCCCATGAAGTTGAGGTATCCGCCGTTGATGGCGGCGATGGTCACGAGGCGTATCATTTTGTGTAGCGCCATTCCGCGGGCCACCGTCATGTCGTTGTCGCCCACCATCATGTGCCAGTACATCTCCTTGTCGATGAGGCGGAAGATGATTGTCTTGTCGCCCACGAGTGCCTGGTCGTGGCTCTCGCAGTAGGAGATTGTCTTCTCGTCGGCGCGGCGGTTGGTGAGCTCCCAGAATATCGATGTGGGATGCCAGTCTTCGTCTTTCTTTTCCTTGATCATCTTGATCCAGTAGTCGGGCACACCCATGGCCATACGGTAGTCGAATCCCATGCCGCCCTCATCGAATTTCAGCGCGAGGCCGGGCATGCCGCTCATCTCCTCGGCGATGGTCACCGCCTTGGGGTTGACCTCATGGATGAGCAGATTGGCGAGTGTGAGATATGTGAGGGCGTTTGTGTCCTGATTGCCGTCGTAGTAGTCGGCATATGAGCTGAACGCCTTGCCCAGACCGTGGTCGTAATAGAGCATCGAGGTGACGCCGTCGAAGCGGAAGCCGTCGAATTTATATTCCTCGAGCCAGAACTTGCAGTTGGAGAGGAGGAAATGGAGCACGGAGTTCTTGCCGTAGTCGAAGAGCAGGGAGTCCCATGCGGGATGCTCGCGGCGGGAGTCGCCGTAGAAGTATAGGTCATAGCTTCCGTCGAGTCGTCCGAGGCCCTCCACCTCGTTTTTCACGGCGTGGGAATGCACGATGTCCATGATCACGGCGATGCCCATCTCATGGGCTGCGTCGATGAGGCGCTTGAGGTCGTCGGGAGTGCCGAAGCGCGACGATGCGGCGTAGAAGGAGCTCACGTGGTAGCCGAAGGAGCCGTAGTAGGGGTGCTCCTGGATGGCCATGATCTGGATGGCGTTGTAGCCGTCTTTTGCTATGCGCGGAAGGGTCTTCTCGCGGAATTCGTCATATGTGCCGAGTCCCTCCTTGTCCTGGGCCATGCCGATGTGGCATTCGTAGATCAGGAGAGGCTTGACGTCGGGCGAGAATTTCTTCACCTTGAATTTGTACGGCTCGGCGGGGTCGTAGACCTGCGCGGAGAATATCTTGGTGTTCTCGTCCTGCACCACGCGGGTGGCGTAGGCCGGAATCCTCTCGCCCTGTCCGCCGTCCCATGTCACGAGCATCTTGTAGAGATCGCCGTTGCGGAGGGCATCTTTCGGGAGCGTGATCTCCCATGTGCCGTCGCCAAGGGGATGGAGGCGGTAGGGCTCCTCCGTCTTCCAGTCGGAGAAAGTGCCGATGAGCCAGATTCCGGTGGCGTTGGGTGCGTATTCGCGGAAGGTCCAGTTGCCGTTTTTCTGCTTGTGCAGGCCGAAATACTTGTAGGCGTTGGCGAAGTCGGTGAGTGAGCCACCGGTCGAGGCCGTGAGCTCGTTGAGCTTGCGCACCACGTCCTCGTGGCGTCCTTCGATGGCTCCCTCGAAAGGCTCGAGCCAGGGGTCGTCGCGCAGTATGGCGAGTTTCTTCTTTTCCATAGTTTTTTATCTGTAGTCTTTTATCTGTAGTTTTTTCGGGTTATATGTCTTGTCGGTGCGGCGCCCCGGTAGGGGAGTCATCTGAAGAGCGCGCGTATCGCGTCTGCCAGACGGCGCCCCTCCACATCGCGGCGTTTCAGGGTGGCGAGCACTCCGGCCACATAATCGTCCCGGGTCTTGTAGCCGAGGGCCTGTGCCACGCCGCAGGAGGAGAGTGCCGGCTTGTGGTTGAAGACCCTTATCACTCCCTGATAGTCGCCTGTGGAGGCCAACTGTTGGAATTCCTGCCTCAGCTGATTGTATTCCTTGCGCGGATTCAGGATATTGATGAGGCCCTTGATGTGTGCCTCCAGAGCGGTGATGCAGTTGAAGCGCCCGTCGATACGGCATTCCACAAGGCGCTTCATGCGGTGGCGCACGTGCTGGAGCGCCTGACTGTCGAGCTGCCTGCGGAATTCCTTCATTATATTGCCCTTTACATTCTCAAACACCCGGGAAGCGTTTTTTCCTCTCACGGCGGCCATTGTTTTTATCACGTCCTCCGCCAGGAATATGTTCTCGACCTCCGCCACTTCGGGCACCATGATGCCTCTCTTCCTCAGATATTCCACCTCGGCGTCGGTGCGTCGGTCGCGGTCCACGATGCCGTGGCTGTCGAGATGGTGCATGGATTTGAGCGAGGAGAAGGTGCGTGTGGTCTCTATGACGCGGTCGCAGGAGCCGAGGGGTCTCACGGTGTAATCGCTGAAGACGAGGGTGTATAGACGGGCGTCGATGCTGTGCTGGGCGTCGCCCTCGATAAAGAGCACCGGGTTGCGTGTGCCTGCCAGGGAGATGAGCATGTCCTCGCGTGTCTCTCCGGGCCGGAGCAGCTCGTAGTCCCAGACATTCCCGGCCACGTCGTAGCTCTTCACCCACACCGTTGCGTTCTGGGTCCTGGAGTTGACGAAGTCGGCGTCGACGGTGTTGTAGACGAAGGTGCAGTCGGGGCGCAGCTGCTCGATGGAGTTCCAGATGGTGTTGAGCGATGCGGGATGCAGGAAGAGCGTGGGGGAGTCGATGAGCACTACGGCTCCCGGCATCGCGTAGAGCACGGCGGCGATGTAGTAGAGCACGGCGCTCTCGCTCTGGCTCAGCGTCTCGGCGCCGATGGCGTCGGCGCCTGAGCCGGTGGTGAACATCAGCGTGTTGTCGCGCCGCAGTATCTTGTTGCCCGGGAAGATCCTTTCCCACAGCCCCTTGAGACGGTCGAGCCTCGTGGGCTGGGGCCGGCTTCTCCTTAAGCCCTCTTTCCGGTTGGAGAGATAGCCCTCCTCCTTAAGTCTGAGCAGCGACTCAAACTCGTCGGCGAAGAGCATGTAGGCGAGCTTATCGAGCTGCGACATGGCGTCGTTGCGCATATATGGAATGCGCTTGATGGCCTGGCTGTAGAGGTCGTCGATGCTTCCCGGCGCCGCCTCCTTGCCGGCGGGAGAGGGGAGAAGGGCGTCGAGCGCCGACAGACTGTAGGCGAGCTTGCCGCAGCTCTGGCGCATACGTTGCATGAAACGCGACTTCCCGGCGCCGGCCGCTCCTATGATGGTGAGCTGGCGCGTGCCTTCGGGGATGCGCGGTGTCGTGCCGTTGATGTTCTCGGGTAGTCGTATCTGGGTCATTGTTTCGCGTTCGGTTTTCAAAGATACTTAAAAAGTTTCAAATCTATGGCGTGGCGGAGGCTTTTTTTTGAAATTTCAGCTGTTTTGGCTAATTTTGCACTTCATTAACGCGGCTTCGGCGCCCGGCGCCGCCGTTCACGGCGGGAGGGCAGGTCCCTCGGCCGCGCAATAAGGATAGGAATATGTTTAGTGGAATAGTAGAAGAGGCCGCAACGGTGACGGCCGTGGCCCACGACGGCGGCAACATGCATCTCACTTTGAGATGCGGCTTCGTGGATGAGTTGAAAATCGACCAGAGCGTCTCCCACAACGGTGTCTGCCTTACGGTCGTCTCCCTCCCAGGCGACGGTACATATACAGTGACGGCAGTGCGCGAGACTCTCGCTCAAATCTCGGCTCGCTGGAGCCGGGCTCGCTTGTCAATCTCGAGCGCTCCATGCGTATCGACGGCCGCCTCGACGGCCATATAGTGCAGGGTCATGTCGACACCACCGCAGTCTGCACCGCCGTGGAGTCGGCCGAGGGTAGCTGGTATTACACGTTTGCCTACGATGTGCCTGCGGAGATGATGCGCAAGGGATATCTCACGGTGGAGAAAGGTTCGGTGTGTGTCAACGGCGTGAGCCTTACGGTCTGCGATTCTAAGCCGGGCTCCTTCAGGGTGGCGATCATCCCCTATACACATGACCACACCAATTTCTGCCGTATCGAGCCCGGCACGGTGGTGAATATCGAATTCGACATACTTGGCAAGTATCTTGCCGCAATCGCAGCTATATGAATATAAGATTGAAAGCATTGGCGGTGCTGGCGTCGGCCGCGCTCGCCGGCGCCTCCGGAGCGTGTGCGCAGGGTCTTGGCGGCCTGATAGGCAATCTGGTGGAGGGCGTGTTCTCGAAGTCCGACCTCACGGTGGCCGACATCGTCGGCACTTATCAGAGCGAAGGGCCGGCCGTGTCGTTTAAGAGCGACAATTTCCTCAAGAAGGCCGGCGGCGTGGCGGCTGCGGCTGTGGTGGAGGAGAAGCTCGCGCCTTACTATGAGCAGTATGGCTTCAACAACGCCCGCTTCGAGGTGGCTGCCGACAGCACGTTCACCCTCTCGATGAAGATGCTGAGCATCGGAGGCACTATCACTGGCAACGGCGACGGCACTTTCGAGTGCCAGTTCACGCTTTTCGGCCGCATTCCGATGGGGTCGGCCACGGCCTACATCTCCAAAGGTCCCTCTACGTTGAGCCTGATGTTTGACGCAACGAAGTTCAAGAATATGCTTCAGGCCATATCGAAATATGTCAATATGAAGTCGCTGAAGGCCGTGAGCGAGATTCTCGGAGCCTACGACGGCCTATGCGTGGGCTTCCGCATGAAGCCGGAGGGCACGGCGATATTGTAGAATGCGACGGCCCCTGCCAGG
>USHH01000162.1 GCA_900554345.1 uncultured Bacteroidales bacterium
CCGGCGTCAGGGAGTTGTGGCTCAGTAAAAATGTCCATCCGATATAATAGACTGTGGAGCCCGGCGTTATTAATTTAAGTTCTCATGAAAAGACTATCGTTCATATCGCTCTCAGCCTGCATGCTCCTCTCCCCGGCCATGTCGCCCCTGCGCGCCCAGACCGGGCGCACGGCCTACGACTTCCTCGACATCCCCACCTCCTCCCACGCATTCGGCATGGGAGGCTCCGGCCTCGCCATAATCGACGACGATGTGGAGCTCGCCGGCCAGAACCCGGCCCTCATCGGCCCGGAGCTGGAGAAGCAGCTTTCATTCAGCTATATGCATTATATGGCCGGTGGCAACTTCGCAGGGTTGCGCTACGGTATGGCGGCCGGCGACCGCGCCGCGTGGGCATTCGGTATCAGATATCTCAACTACGGCTCCATCGACGGCTATCTGCCCGACGGCACCGCCACCGGCAGCTTCTCGCCTCAGGACGTGGTGGCCGAGGGCTCGTTCTCCCACGATATCACCGACCGCCTGCGCGGTGGCATCAACCTGAAGATGGTCTACAGCAACTACGACCAGTATTCGGCATTCGCCATGGGTGCCGACCTCGGCATCAACTATTATAACGAGGAGTCAGACCTCTCGCTCTCTGTGGTGCTCGCCAACATGGGAGGCCAGCTGAAGCGCTTCCACGAGACCCACGACCCGCTGCCCTTCGACATCAGGATCGGCTATATGCAGGGGCTCGGAAGCTCCCCCTTCAGCCTCGCCATCACGGCGCGACATCTCAACCACTGGAAGCTGCCCTATTACACCCATCCTAAAGACGGCTCGGAGCCATCGGAGCTTAAGTCAACCTTCTTCTCCAACCTCTTCCGCCACCTTACGTTCGGCCTCCAGTACGCTCCCAACGACCGCTTCTATCTCGATCTGGCCTACAACTACAAGACACGCACCGACATGAGCGCATATCAGCGCAACTTCCTGTCGGGGTTCTCGGTCGGAATGGGACTGAAGGTGAAGGCATTCCGTTTCGGAGTGGCCTACGCCATGCCCCATAAGTCGGCCTCGAGCCTGATGCTGAACCTCGGCATGAACTTCGCGGAGCTCATCAATTGATAATGCGGCGCTTACCGAAGAAAAAATGTGGCGCGGCATGGCGGAATTAATTGGCGGGATAAGAAATTTTTGCTAACTTTGCAGCCGTAATTGCAATCTCTGGCAAGACATGGTGGCTTGCGAATATTGCAATCTAATGAAAATCAATAAATAAAATGGATCTTATAAAAATCGCGGAGCAGGCTTTCGCCACTCCCAAAAAGAAATTCGACGATTTCGGCCCCGGCGACACCGTGACAGTGTCTTACCGCATCAAAGAGGGCAACAAGGAGAGAATCCAGCAGTATCGTGGTGTCGTGATCCGCATCAGCGGCAACGAGGACAAGAAGCGCTTCACAGTGCGCAAGATTTCCGACGGCATCGGCGTTGAGCGTATCTTCCCCATCGAGTCTCCCTTCATCGAGTCCGTGACAGTCAACAAATACGGCAAGGTGCGTCGCGCCAAGCTCTATTACCTGCGCAACCTCACAGGCAAGAAGGCCCGCATCAAAGAGCGTTACGTCAGGAAAAACACTCAGGACTAAGCCAACAGATTCCATCAATCATATCAGACCCCGGCCTGCGCGGCCCGGGGTCTGGTTTTTTTCATGCCATATCGCGCGCTGATTTCCGTATGTCGCGGATTTTGACTATATTTGCATTATCTTTCGCGCACTGCGGTCTGCCGTGTGGATTGCAGGCGGCGGAAGGCCGTGATATCAGGAAAATACAAGTTTCAATCAAAAGGTAAAAAAATGTCAAACAAAGCATTATTGGTGATTCTCGACGGCTTCGGACTGGGCGACCACCAGAAAGACGACGCCATCTTCAATACCCCCACTCCATATATCGACAGCCTCATGGCTGAGTATCCGCATTCCAAGCTCGACGCCAGCGGCGAGAGCGTGGGCCTTCCCGACGGACAGATGGGCAACAGCGAGGTGGGACACCTCAACATCGGCGCCGGCAGGGTCGTATATCAGGACCTGGTGAAGATCAACCGCGCCATAGCCGACGGCTCCTTCGCGGAGAATCCGGAAATCAGGAGCGCCTTCAGCTACGCCCGCGAGCATAACGTGCCCATCCACTTCATGGGCCTCGCCTCCGCCGGCGGCGTCCACAGCTCGCTCGGCCACCTCTACGCCCTCTGCGACACCGCCAGGACATACGGCCTTGACAAGGTGTATATCCACTGCTTCATGGACGGCCGCGACACAGACCCCAGAAGCGGAGCCGGCTTCCTCGGGGAGATCGAAAGCCACTGCGGCAAGTCGGCCGGCGTGATCGCCTCCGTCATCGGCCGCTATTACGCCATGGACCGCGACAAGCGCTGGGAGCGCCTCAAGGAGGCCTACAACCTGCTCGTGTATGGCGAGGGACGCCATGCCGACAACATGGTGAAGGCCGTCGAGGAGTCGTATGCCGACGGCGTCACCGACGAGTTCATCAAGCCGATCGTCAATGACACAGTCGACGGCCGCATCGGTGCCGGACATGTGGTGATATTCTTCAATTACCGCAACGACCGCGCCAAGGAGCTCACTACCGTGCTCACGCAGCACGCCGAAGACGGCATGAACCCCATACCCGACCTCCAGTATTACTGCATGACTCCCTACGACGACTCCTTCAAGGGCGTCCACGTGCTTTTCGCGAAGGCCGATGTGGAGAACACCCTCGGGGAGTATGTAAGCTCGAAGGGGCTCCGCCAGCTCCATATCGCCGAGACGGAGAAATACGCCCACGTCACCTTCTTCTTCAACGGCGGCCGCGAGGCCCCCTTCGAGGGTGAGGACCGCATCCTCGTGCCCTCCCCGAAAGTGGCCACCTACGACCTGCAGCCCGAGATGAGCGCGCCGGAGGTGACACGCAAGCTCGTGGAGGCCATCGATTCCGGAAAATATGAGTTTATCGTCGTGAATTTCGCCAACGGCGACATGGTGGGCCACACAGGCGTCTACGAAGCCATCCAGAAGGCTGTGGCCACGCTCGACAAGTCGGTCGAGGCAGTGATCGAGGCCGCAAAAGCCCACGGCTACCAGGCCATCATCATCGCCGACCACGGCAACGCCGACCACGCCATCAACGAAGACGGCACTCCCAACACCGCCCACTCGCTCAATCCAGTGCCCTTCATCTATGTGGGCAACAAGAGCGCCAAGGTGGCCGACGGCCGTCTCGCCGACGTGGCTCCCTCGCTGCTCCATATCATGGGGCTGCCCCAGCCCGCCGACATGACCGGCAACAATCTCATCACCGACTGATTACGCACGCACCATGTCTATCCGACAGAGTATCATGGCCTTGATGTCGACCTTCCTGCTGCTCGGCTCCTCGGGAGCCGTCGGCAGGGAGCTGGGGATACTCCACACCAACGACACCCACTCGGCCATAGAGCCCGACGCCTCCGGCGCCGGAGGCTGGCTCCAGCGCAAGGCCGTGATCGACTCCGTACGCCGCGCCGAGAAGAACGTGATTCTCGTGGATGCCGGCGATGTGGCCCAGGGCTCGCTCTATTTCAAGTATTTCGGCGGCGACGTGGAGTATCCGCTGATGAACATGATGGGCTATGATATCCAGATTCTCGGCAACCATGAGTTCGACACCGGGATGGAGGACCTCGCCCGCCATTACAAGGCCCTCAGGGCCGACCGCCTCTCGGCCAACTACGACTTCACCGGCACTCCCCTCGAGGGTGTGTTTCTTCCGTATGTGGTGAAGAAGGTCGAAGGGAGGAAGATAGGCTTTTTCGGCATCAACCTCGACCCGGAGGGACTCATCGACTCCTCTATGATCTCCGTGAAGTTTCGCGACATCATCGAGACGGCCAACGAGACCGCCGGGTTCCTGCGCCATAAGAAGAAGTGCGATCTCGTGGTGGCCGTGACCCATATCGGCTATATGAACTCCACTCCCTCGCGTCCGGGCGACGTAGAGCTCGCCAAGGCGTCGAGGGATATCGACATCATCATCGGCGGCCACAGCCATACGAAGATCGCCCCCTCCGACCCCTCGGGGCCCGACTGGATCGTCGACAACGCCGGCGGGCGCCCGGTGCTCGTGGTCCAGACAGGCAAGAAGGGCGTCTATCTCGGAGAGATCCGAATCGATCTCCCGCATATCGGCAAGGGAGCCGAGGCGTTCGGCTACCGGCTGATACCGGTGACCGACCGATTCCCTGCCACCGCGCTCTCGGAGGAGATGGCGGCGTTTCTCGCTCCCTACCGGGCGCGCATCGATTCCGTCAACCGCCGCGTGGTGGGGCGCTCGCTCTTCGACCTTTCCAACGGAGTGAATGTGGGCGGTCTGCCCAACTTCACCGCCGACATGGGCTTAGACTACGCCGTCATGAAGGCCGACTCGCTCCGAAAGTCCGGGCTCGATATCCCTCATGTGGACTTCGCCCTCATGAACGTGGGGGGAATACGCCAGCCGATGCCGAAGGGCGACATCACCGAAGGTGAGCTCGTCGCCGCCTATCCCTTCGCCAACCGTGTCATGCTGGTGGCGATCAAGGGCGCCGACTTCATCGAGGCCATGAAGGTCGCGGCCGCCAGGGGAGGGGAGGCTGTGAGCCGCAACATGAGGGTGGCCGTGAGGCCCGACGGCTCCGTGGCCGTGCTTCTCGACGGCCGTCCTCTCGATCCCGATAAGGAATACGTCATGGCCACCATCGACTATCTGGCCCACGGCAACGACGACATGCCGACGCTGGCCCGCAACAGGGTGCTCTGGCGCGACGATACCGAGCTCTGCGCTGCCGTGGTGAGGTATGTGATCGAGCTGGGCGAAGCCGGATTCCCTGTGGCTCCCGACCTGACACCGCGATTCATGCCGGCTGTCGAGCTGCCTTGAGCGCCTAAAGCGAAAACCGCCATGAGACCTATATACCGCCGCCATTTCCGCCGGCTCCTCTGGATGCCGCTGGTGATGGCGGCGGCCTGTATCCGCACGGGAGGCCCGCCGGCCGCCCCCCCCCCGGGGCGACACCCCCCCCTGCCATAATGCCTAACAGGATCATCTTACCCAGGGGAAGATGCGCCTTGCCCT
>USHH01000163.1 GCA_900554345.1 uncultured Bacteroidales bacterium
TCATCTCATTGGCGTTGCTGTGGCCGGGGGTGTCGGCCGAGGCCACACTGAGGTGCGCCATCACCACGAGAGGCAGCCCGTCGTCGTGCGAGTCGCGCGTATGGGCGATGGCGAGGGGAAAGAAGTCGTCGGGCAGGTTGCGGCTGTGGGCGAAGGGTAGGGCGAGTATGTGTCCCTTCCCTTCGATGGTGAAGGTCACGGCGTCGGCCATCTCGCCGGGATCGCCGGCCGAGCCCCCGTGGAGGCTCCCTATGGTCTCGATACCGAGGCGCGTCATCAGGGGTGCGTGCGCCTCGTGGCGCGAGGGGCTGTCGTGGTTGCCGGCCGTGAGTATCATAAGCATGTCGCGCCCTCCGGCCTCGCGCATCTCCACGAGGGCTTCCGACAGCATCGTCTGGGCTGCCGCCGAGGGTGTGGAGGTGTCGAAGATGTCGCCGCTCACAAGCAGTGCGTCGGGATGCTCTTCGCTGATGATGCGGGCTATGTCGCTGAGCATCTTCCTCTGCTCGGGGAGGCGGTCCCAGCTCATGAATGTCTGGCCTATATGCCAGTCGGATGTGTGGAGTATCTTCATCTGGTATTTATTTTCCGGGGTCTCAAAATTACGAATTATATCCGAGTTGAGTAAAATGTATTTGTTAAATTAATGCAAATTTGCATTGCTGCTGTATTTTACTTACTTTTGCGTCAGATTAAAACAATTACGACATGAAGGTATCCAAGACATTAGCGGCCTTTCTATTGGCCGCCGGCTTCGCCTTGACCGGCTTAGCCCAGCAGACTTATATCATCAACTCGCTCAAATATTCGCCGGAACTCGAGCAGTATGCCGAGAACGGCAACGCCACGGCCCAGAACAATCTCGGCGTCGTCTATCAGAAGGGGAGCGGCGTGGAGGCCGACCTCGGGAAGGCCATCTACTGGTTTACCAAGGGAGCCGAGGGTGGCAACGACAAGGCGATGGTCAATCTCGGCGCCGCCTATCTGAAGGGAACGGGTGTCGACCAGAACATTCCTGAGGCGGTGCGGCTCTTTGAGAAGGCGGCGCTCCAGATGAACCAGGCCGCTTTCTATAATCTCGCCCTTCTATACAGGGAGGGGCTCGGGGTCGAGAAGAATCCGGAGACGGCTTTCCGGTATGCCCTGAAGGCCGCTGACGCCGATGAGGTCAGCGAGAGATTCGATGAGGATGCCCTCTTTAAAAAGGAGGATAAGGATATCAGCGGATCAGCCCAGTTCATGGTGTCTTCTTTCTACCATAGCGGCTTCGGCACGTCGCCCGACATGGAGAAGTCGATGCAGTATCTCAGGCGTGCGGCCGAGAACGACCATCCGGTGGCGGCATACATCATGGGCAATTTCTGCGAGAACGGCGCGGGCGTCGAGAAAAGCCTGTTTATGTCCGAACGCTTCTACCGCAAAGCAGCCGACAACGGTTTCCCGTTGGCCGCATATCTGCTGGGTAGCCGCTACGCTACAGGCGATGTGTTCAAGAAAAATGAGGAGAATGCCGTGAAATACCTCACGCTCGCGGTGGCTGACGGAGGGAATGTCCCGCCAGTGATTAAGGCCGACGCACTGCTCAAGCTCGCCGATCTCCTTGACGCCACGGGCTCTCCGGCCGATGCCGGGAAGGCTCAGTCCTACCGCTCACAGGCGTCGAAGCTCCCGGCTCCCGACCCTGCCCAGATCAGTCAGATCCTCAACGACATCTGAATTCCCACGTTCTCTCCAGAGAGGAGAGAATATGCAGCCTAATGAGGCTGTGTCATTACGACACAGCCTCATTAGCATATCATCGTCCTGCTTATAAGCAATAAAGCCCGTGTCGCGGATCGACACGGGCTTCTATTGAGTCGTTGTCGCGTCTCTGATCGCTCAGAGGCTGCGGATGATTCAGAAATCAGAGATCACCCATCTGTCGATGTTGCGTGTCTCCGGTGAGATATTCACGCCGACCTTGATGATTCGCTTATGGTTTAGCGAATTCTTGAAGGGCAGGGCATATTCCTTTTCATTGATCTGGTCGAGTCCTTCCTCAGGAGTCGCGCCATACTTGAATTCAACTATATATATTGCCTTGGGCCCTTCAAGCACCATGTCCATGCGGCCGCGCGACGTGCGTCTCTCCACATCGGTATCGATTCCCACCAGCCGCGAGATTATGAGGATGTCCTTTTGCCACTGGGGTTCCGTATTGGTGTTGCTCATATAAGGTATGCCGGCCAGGAACGATTTCAGCTCGTTGAGAAATCCCTCGATGTCATCATGCCTGATGTAATCTTTCAGCGAGCGGACGAAGTCTGCAGATCCTGTGGCGTCACCGCCGTCCATCATTGTCATCAGGTCGCGGAAGAATCCGTTGCGGACCTCGGCGTTGGGATAGCCGAGTGTGAACTCCGGTTCCTCATCCTGAATATCACAGCCCTTTATGGTCAGATAACCGGTATAGAAGCAGGCCAGCGCTAAGTTGTTGCCGACGACGTCTCCGCTCTCCAATGTGGATTGCGATACAACATACCCCTCTAGATCCGGCGTCCCCCAGTCTTTGTCCAGAAACTGTCTGGCCAGTCTTGTGGGGGTGCCGGACTGAAACCAATAGTCACCGATATTGCGGTAGTATAGCGCCTTAACCAGACTGTATGGGTTATAAACGTCAATCATATCTTCTGAGAAATGATAGCCGTCGTATTGCTTTTTCAGCCTGAGCATGGTTTCCTCCGGCTCCCATTTGCGTCTGCGTCCCAGCTCCACTATGCCTTCGCTGAAATTATCGGTAAGCTCCTCGGTCGTTATGCCGCAGATGGCCGCATAACGAGTGTCGAGCGATATGTCGAGCAGGTTGTTCAGGCCGCTGAAGATGTTTATCTGTCCGAGTTTCCCCACCCCTGTCAGGAATACGAACTTCAGGTAGTCGGAATTGGCCTTCATCACGCGGTAGAAGTCGTGGAGTGTCCTGCGGTTGGCAGTCTCCAGCTCCTTGTCGCCGCAGACATCCACTACCGGACTGTCGTATTCATCCACAAGCACCACCACCTGTCGGCCAGTGAGCCGGTAGACGTCACGTATAAGCTTGTCGAAGCGCCAGTAGGGGGAACATCCGGCCTGAAGGGTGGTGTATTCCTTTTCCCATTCGCCGACGGCTTTCCCCAGGAAATCGGTCAGGTCGTCGGCATTCCTGTATCCCGCACGTGACAGGTCGAGATGAAGCACGGTATACCGCGGCCATTCCTCCGGTTCCAGACGGTCGATGGCGAGTCCGCGGAATAACTCCCGGTTGCCCCGGAAATAGTTCTCCATGGTGGAGACCAGCAGGCTTTTGCCAAACCGGCGCGGCCGGCTCAGGAAGTAGAAGGCACCCTGGCTCACGAGCTCATGAAGATAAACAGTCTTATCGACGTAGAGGTATCCTTCCTCACGCATCTTGCGGAAACTCTGTATTCCTATGGGATATTTCGTCATCTTTCAGCGCTTTTACTCTTGTGTCCACAAATATACGAAAAAATTCTTATTCAACCATGTCTTCTGAACAACAAAGCCCGTGTCGCGGATCGACACGGGCTTTATTGAGTCGTTGTCGCGTCTCTGAGTGCTCAGAGACAGCGGATGGTTCAGAAATCGAATCTCTCGAGTGTGAGCGTCGCCACTTTCTCGATCTCCGGCACGAGGCGCTGGAAATGCGCCGACGCCATGTGGGCCTTCAGCGACTTCTCGTCGCGCCACGTCTCGTAGATCATCAGGCGGTCGCTGCTTGTGAGCGATTCCAGAAGGTCGTATTCCAGACATCCGTCATCGTGGAGCGAGAGCTCCACCAGTTCGGTAGCCAGGGCGATCGCCTTCTTCCTGTTTTCATCGGTCTCCGCTACGAGACCGCAGTTTAGTCTGACCATATCCGGAATTTACTTCACTTCCTCGAAGTCGACGTCAGTGACGTCTTTCTCCTCGTGGTGGTCGTTGTGGCCCGGCTGAGGACCTGCCTGCTGGCCGGCCGCTCCCTGCTGCTGGGCGTTGTAGATATCCTGCGATGCTGCCTGGAAAGCGTCGGTCACTGCCTTCTCGGCCGAGTCGATGTCTTCCACGAGCTGACGTTTGTGTACGTCTTTCAGCCTGTCGAGAGCGCTCTCGATAGCGGCTTTCTTGTCGGCCGGAATCTTGTCGCCGAGCTCCTTGAGCTGCTTCTCGGTCTGGAAGATCACGCTGTCGGCGTGGTTGAGCTTGTCGATTCTCTCCTTGGCTTTCCTGTCGGCCTCCTCATTGGCCTTGGCCTCGTCGCGCATGCGCTGGATCTCGGAGTCGCTCAGACCGCTCGAAGCCTCGATACGGATCGACTGCTCCTTGCCTGTGGCCTTGTCTTTGGCCGATACCTGAAGGATGCCGTTTGCGTCTACCTCGAATGTCACCTCGATCTGGGGCACGCCACGCGGGGCGGGTGCGATGCCCGAAAGGTTGAACTCGCCGAGAAGCTTGTCGTCGGCTGCCATCGGACGCTCGCCCTGGAGCACACGGATGGTCACCTCAGGCTGGTTGTCGGCTGCCGTCGAGAAGGTCTCGCTCTTCCTTGTAGGAATCGTGGTGTTGGCCTCGATGAGCTTCGTCATCACGCCGCCGAGGGTCTCGATACCGATCGAGAGGGGCACTACGTCGAGAAGGAGCACATCCTTCACGTCGCCGCTGAGCACGCCACCCTGGATGGCCGCGCCGATGGCCACTACCTCATCGGGGTTGACGCCCTTGTTGGGCTCCTTGCCGAAAATCTCCTTCACTTTCTGCTGGATGGCCGGGATACGGGTCGATCCGCCCACGAGGATCACCTCATCGATCTGCGATGCCGTGTAGCCGGCATCCTTGAGCGCCTTCACGCAAGGCTCGGCCACGGCGTCGATCAGATCAGAGGCGAGCTGCTCGAACTTGGCTCTCGTCAGGGTCTTCACGAGGTGCTTCGGGCCGGATGCCGTAGCTGTGATATACGGAAGGTTGATCTCGGTGGATGTGGAGCTTGAAAGCTCGATCTTGGCTTTCTCGGCAGCCTCCTTGAGACGCTGCATGGCCATCGGGTCCTTGCGCAGGTCGATGCCGTTCTCGGTCTG